>DATBYI010000568.1:0-19999 GCA_036513815.1 Solirubrobacteraceae bacterium | reverse complement strand
GCGGGATCAGTTCGGATCGCAGTGCAGGTACACCTGGCCACTCAGGTCCTGGCCCTGGTAGACGGCGGTGTAGCCGTAGCTGAGGGAGACGGTCCCGTCGCCCGCGTTGGCAGCGGCCGGGTCGGAATCCGAGACGTAGTTGCCCTCCGAGGAGGCAACCGGCGCATTGGTCCACGAGATCGACTGCTGCGCGAGCGTGTTGTACTCGCTTTCGCTGAGCTCGGGGCTGATGAACGGGAACTGCCCGCCATCCGGCGACTGCTGCGTGCTGATGATGTTGTCGGTCGACGAGACACCGGTTTCCGGCGACAGCGCCTGGTCGACCTCGGCCTGCGGTACCGTCTTCCACCGATTATTGGCCGAGTCGTACGTGCCGGTCGACGCCATCCTGAAGTGATAGCCGCTGGTGCAAGCCCACTCGGTCGCGTCGTACTGACTGTTTATGTAGTAGTTGCCACCCAGGTCACCGCGAGCTGGAACGCTTTCCAGGTCCGTGAGGATCCGGTAGCTGGCCGGCGACACCTTCCACGTGTCGGTGTAGTTGATGTTCTCGACATCCTGGACCAGCCCGGCGCCCTGAGACGTAGTACCGTCGTTGTCGCCGCCGGACACCGCCAGGTAACCGCCGGAGTTCTCGTTCTGCAGGAGGTCCACTCCGGAGGTTTGGGTGGTCTCGACCTTCCACTCCTGGTTGGCGTTGCCGCTGCAGGTCCACTGGATCACCGGTGCGTCCTGCGCGGTCGAGGCCCCCGAGACGTCGAGGCACAGGCCGCTCTGACGGTTCTGGATCTCGTCGTAGCCGGCGTTCGGTCCGGTGGAGGGGACAAAGACCCAGTTTTGGTTGTAGCCGCCGTTGGTGGGCCACTGGATCATCTGAGTGCCTGCGGACCCGCTGTTGTTGGCATCGTCGGCCACCATTCCGGTCTTGGCGTTCGTCAGGGTGTCGACCTGTCCTTGAGGCACGCTGTCGGACGGGACCGCGCCGTACTGGGTGCCGTAGATACTTCCCGGCTCGTATTGGCCGGCGTGCGCCACTCCGGCCTGTACTCCCGTCACCAACAGGGTGCTTCCGATCGCCAGGGCGACGGTCGCGCGGCGAAGCACTCCAATCCGTCCCGACGCCGCGACGCCGGACTCATCGGGCCGCGGCAGTCTCTCTCCAAGAGCCCGGTCCGCGGATCTATCGAATGTGAACATTACTGCTCCTTTGATTGAGCCGGTCGAGCGTCCTTGCGCCGGCAGATTTGTAACAACCCCAATCTGCCGGTCCTCACCAGGCTCGTCTGCAGTGAGCCGCACTCAACTAGTAAGTGCTGCTTACCCAAGCGTGACGGCTTCTTACCTAAGCGTGAGTGCGTTCTTGCTAAACGCTACTCAGTGCGGCGTATCGCCGGCCCAGGCTCCAGGCTTACCACCCGACGGTGATGATGAGGCTCGACGGTGGATTGGCGTCGGGAAGTATCGCGACCGAGCTCTGATCGTTGACGTCGTCGTAGGGGAAGCCGTAGGCGCGGTGGCCGATTGCGATCGAGTGAAAGAACCCGGCGTACTCGTTGTCCGGCTGCGCGGTGTAGTAGGCGGAAGGGCGGTACCAGAGGGCCGTCGGCCGAGCGGCCACGCCCCGGCTCAGCGCCGCGCACAGAACCGCCCCGAGCGCCAAGTCTGCCGTCGACATGCCGGGGGAGGCGAGCGACCCAGAGCAGCCAAGCACGTCGCTGCTCGTGGGCTTGGCCAAGGAGAATGCTTGGGTCCCGTCCATCGTGCCGCTCAGCACATCCCCGATCACTCGGCCCGTGAAGCTCTGGCCGAGATGGCTGACGGCGAACCCGTTCGTCGCCCACTGGCTCCAGGCGGCATCGATCTCCGAATTCAGGTAGCCACGATCGGTTCCGCCGGGCTCGAACCGCGGCGCGACGTGCGGGGCGAGGATCCGGTAGCGCCCGGCCAGCGATCGAAACTCCCGTCCGACCTCCGCCCGGTAGCGCGCATAGACCTCTTGCCGCGTCAGCCGGATGCCGGTGACGCGGTCGTAGTCGCTCGAGCGCTGTCGTAGGCGGACGACGAGGGGCAATCCGAACATGTCCACCTGGGTCGTATTTCCCCCGAACGGGATCACGCCGTACTTGTAGGTCAGCTCATACCAATCGAAGTACACATCGTAGTTGGGGTCGGAGGGATCGAGCAGGTTAGGCCCGGCCCAGCCGTTGTCGTCCGCATTGACCGCCAGAAACATCGGTGAGCCCATCGAGATGTAGATCCGTGCACCGACGATCGTCGCCGGCAGCATCACGGTGCTTGCACGAGCCAGCGTGAAGGACATGTTCGGATACGCGTGCCCGTCCTTCTCGAGATGCCCCGGCGCGCTCGCCATCGTGTGATCGAGCGGGGCCATGGTCCCGTCCGGCCGCAGGTACGACCAGCGCCCGGACCCTCCGATGCCGAGCACAGTCACGTAGATCTGGCGGTCAGACCAGCGGCCATGAGTTTCATTCACCAGCCGCAACGGAAACGAGCCCTTCACGCCCCGGGCGCTCGCCAGCGGGGCCAAGGCGCACGTCCCGGCCAAGACGACCAGCAGGATCGCCGCCGCGACACCCCCACGCAGCCGTCCGCCGTCTCGCCGGTCCCGTCTCAAGCCGCGGGGACCGTATCAGTTGGCTCATCCGTCAAGAGAGGCAAACGCAGCTCTTCCATTCGCTGCCTCCGCGGGCGTGCGGCCTCGTTGATCACGATTTTGGTCAGGGCAGCCACCGGCACGGCGATGATCGCCCCGACGACGCCGAGCAGCGCGGCTCCGATCATGACGGCCAGGACCGTCGTCAGCGCAGAAAGCGAAACCGTGCGCCGGAATACGACCGGGTAGAGCACGTTGTTCTCGATCTGCTGGTAGACAAGCTCGATCACGAGCATCGCGATTGCCGTCGGAATGCTCACCGTGAGGGCGGCTAGGACCAGGATGACCGCCGCGAGCGTCGCGCCCAACTGGGGGATGAGGTCGAGCAGACCTGTGATCACTGCGAGGACGAGCGGGAACGGCATGCCGAACGCGAAGGCCGAGAGTCCGGCCACCGCGCCCGCGACGACCGAGATCATCACGTTGCCGAGCAGCGTGGCCGCGACCGCCGAGGTCGCCTGATCGAGGACTGGCCGCCAACGCGCTTCGGTTCCGGGCCGGGTGAGGCCGAACAGCCAATCGGTGATGCGCGGTCGCTCGATCAATAGGAACAGGGAGAGGAACACCACGGTGACCACGGACACCAGCGAGGAGAAAGCGCTGCCCGCGAACCCGAGGAGCGTATTCGCGGCTCCCGGTAGCTCCCTGGCCAGCGTCGACAGGTCCGCGTCGACCGACCCTTGGCTCACCTTCGAGAGCAGCGGCTTCAGCGTTGGGTTGCTGACCAGCTGGTTCCAGTAACCGGGCAGGTGGCTGGCGAAGGCGCGGACTTCGTTCCAGAGCGGATTGATGGTCACTACCACGACCAGCGCGATCACGACGGCGGTTGAGATGAAGACGCACACCGCTGCTCGCCCCCGTGGCCAGCCTCGGGCCACCAGCGCCCTCACCAGCGGATCGAGCCCGAGGGAGAGCACGACGGCAACGACAATCGACACGAGCACTCCCCGCACCGCCATCATCAGGGCGGCCAGCGCGACGAACCCTGCGATCAGGGTGAGCGTTCGGACGGGGACGAGGATCTCGACCCGAGTCGCCCGTGAACCCTCGGTGCTCGGATCGGCGTCAGCCGGAGCTTCCGGCGGGTCCAGCGGCGAGAAATCTCGTAGCGTCAGCATGCTTGGGGTAGGTCTCGACGGTCGCTGATTCCAAGTTTCTGCATCGCGCGGTACATGTGCGATTCGACCGTTCGCTTCGACAGGACCAGACGCTCGGCGATCTCGCCGTTGGACAGACCGACCCGAGCGAGCTCGACGAGCTCGGATTCGCGCCGGGTTAGCTCGATTGCGTCGTTCTCGAGACCATCGATCACCGGCAGGGATCTGGCCTGCCCGCAGGCGAACAGCTCACGGCTTCGCGCCGCCGCGCGCCGCGCGGAGTCCCGCCGGCCCGCGTCAACGAAGATCTGCGCTGCGTGCGCCGACGCCTCCGAGGCATAGAGCAGCGCGCCCATCCCCTGGAACCGGTCCGCGATGTCCAGCAGGGCGGGGGCATTTTGCGCCGCGAGATGCCTGGCATGCCATGCCTTGGCAGCCAGCATCCGAGCCTCGCACCGGTTGCACAGCTCCATGAGCGCCGGTGCGACGTGGCGCGCAGGCTCCCCCGCGCGCATCGCCTCGTAGAGGAACCGAGCCGCATACAGTGGCAGCTCCCAGTGTTCGGCGGCGGCATCGATCAGCATCCGCCGCGCCGATGCATCCAGACCGTGGGCGATCGCCGTCCACGCGGCGCTGGCCTGTAGGGCACGCGACCCGATGCCGTGGGGATCGGAGCCCTGTGACGCGGCGCGACAGCGCGCCCGCGCTGCGTCAGCAGTCGCACCGTCCCGCGCGCACGCGGCCCTCCAAGCTTGTAGCGAGGAGGTGATCGCCATCAGACCAAGGGGATCGGATTGCTCCTGATGCAGCTGCGCCTCGGCCAACCACCGGTCCGCGTCCACGAAGCGACCCTCGATCAGACGTCGTTGTCCTAGCGCAAGCGCAGCCAGCCCCGCTGCACCGCGGTCTCTCAACGCGACCGAATCCTTCATGGTGACGGTCGCCCAACGTTCGAGCTCGTCGAGCCCTTCGCCGCTCTCGGGGGTCGCGGCGACGTAGGCGGACATGATCGCCTCGTCGGTTGCGTCTCGCAAGGGCGGCCCACGCCGGATACGGCGCGCTAGCTCGTCGGCTTCGCGGCCACGGCCGTTGTAGTAGAGCGCGACCAGCTGTATCGCCTCCAGCCGGCGGCGCCCGTCGTCGTCGAGCTCACCTTCGCCGAGAAGCGCAGAGACCTCGGAGACCAGTTCGTTCCGGTCTTCAAACGAGCCCCATCCAGGAACCCACAGTCGCCACGGTTCGAGCCGTGCCCGCCAGTTCTCATCGTCGGGCCACGACTGCTGCCAACGGCTCACGAGCTCACCTAGCTCGTCAGCGTGCATCAGACCCGAGTGGAGAACCGAGAGTCGCTGCACGAGATACGCGACGGCGGAATCCTGGGTCTTGACGGCGCTCTCGACGGCGGTGAGCACCTCGTCGGCTCGTTCGGGCTGGTTGCGAATCGAGTGCGAACGCGCCAGCTCCAGCGCGGCATCGAGCCCGAGCCCGGCATCAACGGCCTGTTCCGCCAGCTCGGCCGCGAGCTCTGGGTCACCGCCGAGGTTCGCCGCGCGCGCGGCGTCCAGCAGCGCCGCCGTCGGTACACGCTCGCCGGCGTCGAGCAGCCAGCGCGCCACTCGCAGCGCGAGTTTGGGCGCGAGCCGGCCCCGGGACTGCACGATCTCCGCAAGCCGCAAGCGGATGAGATTCCCGCGCACCATCCCAAGCGAGGCGCGGACTGCTTCGCCGTAAAGCGAATGCGCGAGCCGCACCTCAGCCTCGCGCCCGGCGCCGTCAATCGCAATCAGCCCCCGCGCTTCCACCGCTGCGAGCGGGCCATCCCCGACCAGCTCAACGAGCTCCGCCATCTGCAGCGGCTCGCCCAGAGCCAGCAGCTCGAGCGCCTCGCGCTCACGGTCGCCAGCTCCTGCCAGCCGCGCCGAGACCATGTCGGTCATCGAACTGCTGATTGGGAGCGGCGCCGCCATCCGCCACAACCCGTTGCGCAGCTCCAGGGCGCTGGTTCCGAGCGCTCCGAGCACCAACTCGCGCACATACAGCGGGTTACCGCCACTGGTCTCCCAGATCCAGCTACGAACCCCCTGCTCGACGTGGCCACCCAGCATCGCCTCCAGCAGCCGCTCGGTATCCATCTCGCCCAGACGGCTCAGCTCGAGTCGCGGCGCCTCGAGATCCTTCCAGAGCGACACGATCGCGTCCTCGCAGGGCCCGTCGCTCCGAACCGTTACCACCACGAAGGCAGCGGCGGTGGCCGCCAGGTGTAACACCAGAGCTGCCGAGATCGAATCGAGCAACTGCACATCGTCGACGGCGATCATCAACTGGCGCTCGCCCGCGCGTTCACGCATCGTCTGGGTCGCGTTGGACAAGAGCTCGAAGCGATCGTCCGAGCACACGTCTACCGGGATCACACCGGCGAACGCCCCCAACGGCACGCTGGCGGCGCTCCGCGTGGCTTGTGCCCAGGCCGTGTACGCACCATCGCGCTCCGCGTGCGCCAGCGCCTCGCGCGCCAGCCGAGATTTTCCCACCCCGGCCTCTGCCTGCACCACGACCGCTCTCGCACCGGCGGCACGAGCGTGGGCGATCAGCGCGAGTTCCGACTCACGTCCGATCAACGGCCACGCCGGTGCGGGAGGACGCGGTTGACGTTGGTCATCGGCTGCTCGCTCGATTCCGTTCGATCGACCCTGGGTGAGCCTGGCTACCGGTGGCGCGAGCTCGCGCACGTTGAACTCCAACATCGCATTGCCCTCTCGTCAGAGCATCCGCTTTCCCGCTCCCGCGACCGGGCGGGGTGACCGGTCGCGGGCTACGGGATAGGGATGTCAGGCTGGCGCTCCGGCAGCCGCGGCGGCTTCGGGCGCCAGCGCCTCGCGCAAGCGAGCCTCGGTCTCGTCGTCCAACGAGGTCTGGATGACCTCGCCTCCATAGCGCTGGACGTGAGGCAGGACCCTGTCGGGCGTCACCTTCCGCACGAGCACGATCAGTGCCGCGCCGCCCGGCGCGAGGTTCGCGCCGAGCTTCTTCATAAATGAGTCATCGATCCCCGCATCGGTGAAAGCGCCGGCGACGCCTCCGGCCGCGGCACCAATCGCCATCCCGATGATCGGAGCGAGGAACAGAAGACCGATCAGGCCACCCGCCAGGATGCCGCCGGCAGCGCCTTTGGCGGCGGGTTGAACCGCCTGATGCAACTTGACCTTGCCCTCTTCGTCGCGCGTGACCACGACCGCGTCCTCGAGTTCGATAGATCGCTGCGCCACCAGGTCGGACAGCGTCTCTCTTACCGCCTCTGCCGTGTAGCGGTCGGGATAGGCGATAGCTATGAGATCGCTCATGTCATTCCTTTCGTCTGCTGTTGTCTTCTCACTTCGAAGGGTGCCTCGGCGCTCGACTACTGTCGTCAGTAGGTGACTACTGAACTGCTGCTTGGGCAGTTACTGATCCTCAGCCACGGCCTCCCCGCGCTCCACGCGGGTAGGCGAGAACCGGAGGAACGGCAGCATGAGCGTCGTCGTGACGCCGATCGCGAGCGCCTGGACAGTGAGTCCGAACACGAGCGGAAGCGTCTCCGAATTCGCGGCGGCGGCGGTGAGCGAGGTCGCGATGCCGACGCCGAGGCCCACCATCGTCACGCCGATCAGCGCGCGTTCCTCGGCGCCGGATCGGTCGACGAGCAGCCGCGCCTCGATGGCGAGCGCGACGAGCAGGATCGCGACGATGTGGGCGGCCTCGGCGAAGAACGCGTGGCCGATGGGCGGACCGTAGGCGCCGCAGACGTGGAGCGCGCCGTGCCCGGCGCAGGTGAGCGCCGCGAAGAAGGTGGCCGCGTAGGCGACCCCGATCGACACCAGCAGCGGGACGACGAACGTGAACAGGGGCGGCACCGCCCGAGCGTGCCCACCCAGCCCGAACCATCGCCCGAACCAGCCGGTCGCGCTCGGGGTGGGGCTCAGGCGTACCCACATGACGGTTGCGATCAGAACCAGATAGGCGACCCTCAGGGCTGCCGTGGCGATGATGTACGCCCCGGTGTACTGGGTCAGACCGACGTAGACGAGCGCCAGCATGGCGTCAAGCGCGACGGTGATCGCGCCGTAGACGAAGGCCGGCCGAACGAGGCGGCCGCTGGCGAGAAGGACCCAGATCACCGAGAAGTCGAACATGCTCCAGACGCCGTAGACGACGAGCGTGGGCAGCCGCGGGTTGCCGCCGTACAGAGCGTCGATGAGGATGTCGTCCCACGGGAACACGAGCAGCACGAGCCCGCTCAGCAGGAGATTGCGCGGCGGGGCCCGCCAGCCCGCGACCCGGGCGAGCAGGCGCCGCCACCGAGACGACGGCGGGGTCGTGATCGCCACCGCGTGGTCGAGCATCACGTGACGGAGGCCGGGCACCCACCCGCGACGGCGGCGCCGGGAGACGGAATCAGTTGCGCCACCTGCGCGAACTGAGGAACGCCCAGCCCGCTGGCCAGGTCGTACCCGGGGTCGGCGTACCGGGCCGGAACCTTGCGGAAGAACCCGTTGTTGCCACTGACGACGTCGAAGAAGGCGCTCGGCCGGCATCGGGCCAGGTAGTAGAAGAGCCCGTCGGCCGGCCCGACCGGCGGAAGATGCTGGCGCTGGAGATCGACGCTGACGACGGCCATCGCGGCCGCGACGAGCGGAGCGGCCGCGCTGGTGCCAGCGTCGACGGTCCAGTGCCCGCCGAGCACGACCGGCCAACCCGGGAAGGACGAGGCGGCGGCGGACACGTCGGGCACCGCGCGGCGGTTGCCGGACAGGCCCAGCCCGCGCTGGAAGGGAGGACGGGACGACTTCAGTGAGAAACCACCCCCACCCGCGCCACCTCCGTCCGAGGCCGGCATCCATTGCAGGTCGTTCCACACCACCTCGTCGGCGCGCTGGTTGGCGGCCGTGAGCGTCAGCCGCGTTCCTCCGACGGCGGTCACGTAGGGCGAGGACGCCGGCCAGGCAACTCCGCTGTAGGGCAGGCCATTGCAGCTCGAGCCCGAGTCGCCAGCCGACGCGTACGTGCCCACCCCGGCGAGCCCGAGCCGGACAAAGATCGAGTCGAGCAGGTTGGCGCCAGCGCGGGTCGACGGCGTCACGTCGGGGCCGTTGCCGCGGACGTCGTTCTCGCAGATGCCGTAGGAGATCGAGAAGCTCTCCGGAAGCTGGCGGCCGTCGAGGACCTGCGCCGCTCCCAGGAACCACAGATCCGAGCCAGACCACGCCTGGGTGAAGATCAGCGATGCGTCGGGCGCCATTCCGCGCACGAGCGCCAGGTCCTCCTGGGGCTCGAACAGGCCGGTGGGAACCGGCAACGTCTCGCCGTCGGTGAGCAGCGTGCGCGACCTGAGCTTCTGATACGCGAAGCAGCGGGCGTTGTCGGCGATGTCTCGCGCTGAGGGGACCTCGGTCAGCCCGAGGATCGCGATCGAGGCGCCGGCGCCGGTCCCGAGCTGGTCGATCCCGTAGGCGTCGCGAACCTGGTCATAGCTGAAGGCGCCCGTCGCCTCCGCCTGCGCGCACCCGCCGGTCCAAGTCCCGGTACGGGCGGGGCCGCTCGGAGGCGCGGGCACGGCCAGGCTGCGGGCGGACGCGGTTTCGGGCGGCACCGTGTGCCCCGTGCTCACCTTGACCTGTCGCAGATAGCTCGTGACGACGTCCTGGACGAGCGGGCGCAGGTCGGACGGCAGTCGCAGCGGCTTCGTCGTCCCGTACGTGAGCACTGGCGGGTCGTCGCCCATCCCCTGGGTAATCCGCACCTTGAAGACGCGCTGGAACAGCGCAACCGGGCCGGTCACGCGGGCGAATACGCCGCTCGGGTCGACCCGCACCGAGAACCCGTAACGGCGGATGTACCGCACGAACCGCGACCGTATCGAGGGGCTCGCTCCGTAGCGCGACGCCACCTGGCGCGGGGGCAGAAAGCGGCGATAGCTCGGGGAACCGGGCTGCTGTGCGGCGAAGAAGGCCTGGCGCGCCCGAGCCTCGGGGCGCCGCAGCCCGAAGTAGAACGTGATCCGCGGAGACGGCGCGGGCCGCGCGGCGACCGCCGAGGGCGCCACCGCGGCGGCGGTCGCCAGGCCGAGGCCCAGCGCCGCCGCCGCTCCCACGCTTGCCCGACGCATGCGTCCGTGGTCTTGCACGTCAACCTCAGGTCGCGATAAACGATCCGAAAACGGTGCACACGTTCTGCTTCACGAGCGTGGTGCTGTTGTCGAAAGCGATGTTGACCGTCACCACCTTGCCGGTCGATGTCTCGAACAGCACGCTTCCGGTGGCGTCGAAATCGCCAGACAGGGGCGAGAGCTGGATCCCCTTGGTCTTGTTCGTGAACGAGGTGTTCTTGAGGATGTGGACGCGGCCGTAGCCGTCGAAGATCCGACCGAAGATGTCCGCGCTACCGGCCGACGTGAACGCGAACACCACGGGGCGGCCGCTCGAGTCGCACCGTGCGTTGATCAGCAGCGAGTCGATGTTGACCAGCGTGCTGGTGCTCGAATTCGACTTGGCGATGAACGAGAACGTCTTGGTCACGGCGCCGGGTGAGACGTCGGCGCTGGCAGTTGCCGTGCCGATCGCGGCGAGTGCGCCGATGGCGATTCCCACCGCGGCGAGGCGGCGCGGATTGATGATTCGTTTCACTGCTCGATCCTTTCCCGTGGCTGGGACATGCTTGGTGGAGCGCAAGGTTGCCCTCCGCCGCCGCCGAGATCGTCAGTAGCCGGCTACTGCAATTTGGCGCGGGACGGCCTAAGTACCCCAGGCCCCGATGAGGCAGCGAACGGTGACCACCTGAGCGGTACCCGACCGGGCGCGTCTGCCGACTACTTAGACCGCCCAGGGCGGGCCGATCCAGTAGTGCACCACTGAGGACATGTCCGTGCGTGTGCGGCACGCTGCGCGCCACGAACCGAGCCGGTGAGGGTCGCGATGGTCGCGACCCTCTGAGCCGGACGATGAGAAAGGTGTGACCGTGTTCCGTGTGATTGCAGCCGTGACCAGGACTAAGCCGGTGCGTCTGGCGCTCGTGCCCGCCGTCGTCAGCGCGGGACTACTGATCTCAGGCGCCGGCGCGACGGCGTCGCCGCGGCGCGTCGTGGGAAGTGCTGGAGGGCATCCGTGGGCATCGCAGATCGTGAGCCCGTTGCCGGGCGCGGTCACGCTGGGCCGCTCCACGCGGGTCGTGGTGCGGATCGGGTCCGGCGTCAGGACGTTCCAGGCATCGCTGGGCGGCCGGACGATCACGGGGGCGTTTCGGCGTGCCGATGGCGGAGCCACACGAGTGGCGACGCTGCGCGTTGGCTCGACGGCGGGCCTGGGGTACGGCCGCAACACCCTGTACGTGCGCACGTCCAACGGGAGCGGACGGCGGTGGCTTACCCAGCGCTCGTTCGTCCTGGCTCGTCCCGTCGGCGGGCTCTTGAGGGCCGCGACGGCGGACGCGGGCTGCGGCACCGGCGCCCAGGTCAGCGTCGATCTGGCCCGCCCGAAGCTCGCTGCCAGCGTTCGCGTGGACGGCGGCCCCCCGCGAGCGATCCGGGGCGGGAGCACACGGTCGATCAACCTGTACGCCAACAGCGGGCTTCACCCCGGCCCCAACGTACTCATCGTCCAGGCGCTCGACGCCGTTCGCGGCGCCTATCAGCGGCGCGTGTTCCGGGTCGCGATGCCCTCGACCATTCCGGTGGCCGCAGCCGGGATCTCGCGGCGCGCCAACACCGGGCGCACGATCCAGTTCAGCGCCGCCGAGTCGGTCAAGACCGGCCCGGGGCAGCGCCTGGTCTACCGGTGGACGATCACCAGCCGTCCCAGCGGCTCCCGCGCCCGGCTGCAGGGCGCCTCGAGCGCGCATCCGCTCCTGCGGCCGGATCGGCCGGGGCGCTACGTCGTGCGTGTGACGATCTTCGAGGTTTCCGCCGCGGCCACCTCCGGGCGCGTGAGCAGCGAGGGCCTGTTGTGCGCGGCCGGCAGCGAATCTGTGGCGACGACCACCGTGTCGGCCGCCCTGTCGGCCGGGCCGCTCGGCGTCCCGATCGACACGATCGCCACCACCAACGGCAGCCCGGGCGTGCAGGTGGGTAGCCCGAACACCGTCGGTTCGCAGTTCTATTCCGTCCCGGACCGGTCAAAGGCCCTCCAGCTCGTCGTGCTCAACCGCAGCACGCTCGCCGAGGAGCAGAACGTCTCCTACGGCAACGACCCGGCGGGCGCCTCCGCGCTCCTGAGCGCGGTCAAGCAGCTCTCGAGCAGCGATCTGGTGATCATCACTAAGCCCGATACCCAGGTGAGCAACGCCAAGGATCCGATCCAAGGCGATCCGACCGCCACCGCGACGATCAACCAGGCGCTGAACGCGATCGGGACCTCGTCGGTTTCGGACACCGTCGCGACCGAGACCGGATGTCATCCCGACCCGTCGGACGGGGTGGAGAACGGAGCGTGCAGTTCATTCGCGGCCATCGGCGTGCCGGGACTCCCTGTGGGGCAGGGCACCATCAACGCGGGCCTCGGCGCGCCAAGCGCGACGACCGCGCCCGGCGACCTGCACGGCTACCTGCGCGAGGATCTGGCCAGCACCAACTTCACCTTCGTCAACATCGAGCGGGTGCCGCTCGACACCGGTGCCCCAGACGCCAACCCGGCGGTCGTGACCATCGGCAGCGACGAGCCCGGCAGCGAGACGCCCAAGACGACCTACACCTCGCAGAAGCTGTCCGGGCCCGGGTTCTTCGTCCTGATCTTGAACGCGGGCGACCTCAAACCCGAGTATCAGGTCACCGAGCCGGAGACCGCGCAGGGACTGTTCGGCCTGGGTCTGTACCTGGCTGCCGCCGGCGCCAGCAACGACACCGCGCTCGTGATCGTGCGCTCCATCGGTGCCGTGAGCCGCCCGTCCTCAGGAGGCGACTCAAAGGACTGGGACTACGTGGCCACCCAGCTGCAGCGGCTCGGCGGCAGCCAGTACTACTTCGACGCGCTCGACGGTAAGACCAGCAGTCAGTTCGCTCAGGTCGGCCCCTCGGGCTCGCCGGGATATCCGAGCCCCTGGACACAGGTGGCGACCCACGAGCACGGCGGGAGCGGACGGCTCGCCGGGCTGCTGGCGCGCAACAACTCAAGCAAGTTTTACCTGGATGACGCGTACCCCTCGAAGCTGAACGATCCGGGACGGCCGCTGGCCGGAAGCTTGGCCGGGATCATGTCGTTGCCGACCACGCCCTGGCCGGACCGCGCCACCCAGGGCGATCAAGCGGTCCTCAGCTGCGTCGCAGCCCACATCGACCCGAATGGCGCGCTGCGCACGCCGATCGAGGACAACTACACCAACCAAAACCTGGTCAACAACTGGTCGGGGTGGGCATCTGACATCAGCGGATCCGGCTACTACGACACGCTCTCCGGCTACAAGGATTGCGGCTCGTTCACGCGCGCGGACTTCAACGACGTCACTGCTCAACTACGCAGCGAGTGGATCGCCGTGCCGCGTGTGTGGGGCCTGATCAGCAACCTCCAGAAGCCGCTGCTGGACTCTCAGGGGAACGCGCAGGAGATCGGGTCGATCGCGGCCGAGGTCAACGAGGACGTTGGCACGGGCTCGCAGTCCGTGGAGTACGACGGATCGGACATCGTCAGCAATCTGCTCCTCCTCGTGTCTGCCCTGCCTCCGCTGGAGGAGGTCTCCGCTCCGCTCGAGTTCCTGTCCGCGGCGATTGATCTGGGGTCGGCCCTGAACGACAACCCCGACGGGAGCAACGCCCAGGAGAACGTGCGGACCACCGCCGCCGACCTGGGGGCGAGCATGGCCCGCAAGTACACCGCCGATATCGTCGGCATGGACGAGACCGGGGACATCCTGGTCGGCGACTGGACGAAGCTGCGGCTCGCTGCTCAGAACGCGGCGAACCTCCAGAACGCGGCCGCGGACTGGTCGTGGACGAGCGCCGAGGCGAAGAAGGCCACCGACCAGTTGCTGGTCGCCACGCGCCAACTGGCCTACACGACGCTATTCCCGGTCCGCTACCGGCTGTATCGCCTCCAGGCCGGCAGCGCTCCGGGAAGCGTCAACCCCCAGGACGTGACCCCCTACACGTGCGCGTACTTCGACATACATGTCGCCAGCGGGAGCGTCTACACCTACACGGTCGGCACCTGGCGTCCGTTCGGCACCGTCGCGCAGTTCGGCAGCACTGGCGTCACCGTCTCGGGCGCCGGAAGCAACGAGCAATGGGCGTACGCGACGACCGACGATCGGTTCCTCCAGAACAAGCAGTTCACCGGCCAGTTCCCGTCCGCGAAGCTGCTCGGCCTGATGTTCAAGACGCAATCCAACGACCTCTACCAGACGGGACCGCTGTTCGACCCGCTGTCGTTCGCGCTCGACGCCTACGACAACGGCGCCACGAACACCGAGACCGTGACCCACGTCAACAGCACCGTGCACAACTCAAGCGGCAGCCCGGTGTCGACCAATCTCCAGTGCAAGGCGGGCTGACTTCCACAGCGGTCGCGACGGGGACTCATCTTCTCGGCGTCAGCGGGGTACGTCGAGCACCGGCACCGACAGCGACGGGGTCTCGATCACGCAACGCGAGGCCGACTGTCCACTCGCCGGAAACGCCTTGGCCAAGGCGTCCGCGATCAGATGGGCCCGCGCCGCGTATCCCGGCGAGTAGTAGTGGATCCCGTCCGGAATGAACCACTGCTTCTTGGCCACCGCGGCCCAATCGAACACGCGCATGTTGGGATATCGCGAGCAAGCCTGAACGAGCGCTTCGTTCCAGCGCTGCATGTTGGCCTCCGCGTACGGGCCGTTCGCGACGAGCGACTTGACGTTGACCCATAGCACCGGTTGCCCTCCGACCGCCGACATCTCCCGGTCGATGCGAGCGCTCGGCCCGACGTTGGAGCCGACGTAGACGTCGGCGGCGTCGTTGGTGCCGAGGGCCAGGACCCAGCAGCCGCGGTAACCGCTCCCCCGCAGGTCTTTGGACAGCGTGTACCCGTCGGTGGTGCCCGAAGGCGTCTCGACGATAGACGTCGCCGGGGTGATGTCGAACCGCGAGCGCCGGACCCCGACACGCGCGTACTGGGCGCCCATGCGCTGGGCCGGATCGGGCAGGTAGTCGCTCGAGACCAGACCGGAGGAAGTCGAGTCGCCGATGTGAACCACCGATTGGCACGACGTTCGCAGGGGGCCGTCCTGGGCCGGGGGCGGGGCGCTGGCGGCGGGACGAGCGTAACCCGCCGAGCTTCCGCTGACGCCGCGCTGAGGGGCCCCGGCGGAACTGAATTGAGCCTGGATCGCGCCGGCCACGGTCGACGACGGCGCCCGGCCGACCCCGGACAGCGCGAGCGCCGCCGCACCCGCCGCCAGGGCTGCCGCGCCGCTCGCCACGGCGATGCGGGCGCGACGCCCGAGCGGCGCCGGACGCCACCCGCGCAAGGACAACCGAGCCCACAGCCGGCCGAGCGCGCCATGGCGGATCGGTTCCTCGAGGTAACGCCAGGACAGCGCGGCGAGCCCGACGCTCGCTGCCACCTGAGCCGCCGAACGCAGCAGACCCGGACCCCGGCTGGAAGCCGGCGTGGTGAGCACGATGATCGGGAGGTGCCAGAGGTAGATGCCGTAAGACCGGACTCCGATCCATACCAACGGCCCCCACCCGAGGACGCGAGCAATCCGGGTGGCCGGATGGGCCGCGACCGCCACGACGGCCACGGCGCTGATCGAGAGCAGGACGAGGCCGTACGGATACAGGAACGACGAGTACTCGCCGACGCGCCACACGAGGACGACGATCGCGGCCAAGCCGATCGCTCCGGCCCCGTCCAGGATCGTGCGCGCTCCCGTGCCCATATTCGCCGTCAGGGACCGGCTCGGCCACACCATCGCCAGGGCGACGCCGAACAACAGGCCGAAGGCGCGAGTGTCGGTGCCCTCGTAGATCCGGGTCGAGTCGAACCCCGGGTGATAAAGCAGCGCCATCTCGGTCGCCGAGATCGCCGCCAGCGCGAGCGTGACGCCGGCCAGTCGCGGCCGGATCCGCATCGGACGGCGCCGCTCCGGGATCAGGCGCAGTCCCAGCAACAGCAGCCACGGCCAGAGCAGGTAGAACTGCTCCTCCACCGACAGAGACCACAGATGACTGAGCGGCGACGTCGGCGCGAACCGGGCGAAGTACGAGGCGTGCTGGGAGACCTGCCACCAGTTGTTGACGTAGAAGACCGCCGATAGAACCTCGCCGCGCAACTCGGCCAAACGAGATCGATCGGCCACCGCGATCCAGACAGAGACGGCGGCGAGCATCACGAAGAGCGCGGGCAGGAGCCGGCGAGCGCGCCGCAGCCAGAAGTCGCGTATCCGGCCTTCCCGATGCTGATCCAGCAGCAGATCGGTGATCAGGTAGCCGCTGAGCGTGAAGAACACGCCGACGCCGAGCAGCCCCCCCGGCGCCCACCCAAACCCGAGGTGGTAGGCGATGACGGCGATCACGGCCAGGGCTCTGAGCCCGTCCAAGCCGGGCATGTACCGGGCGCTTCGAAGCACGGGTTCAGGCATTCACGCGCCTGGTCTGATAGTCACTAAATCGGGTGCACAACGCCCCCACGCGTATGTCTTAGCGTACGCCCGTCCCGTGCTCAGTGTGGGAAATAGCCTGCAAACCGCCGCCGCAGGGCCCTGCCGCCCGCTACGGGGTCAGATACGGGCCGATCAGCGACTCATCGGCGGCGGAAAGCCGATCGGAGGCGGTCTTGCGCTGGTGCCAATACGGATAGATGAGCGGCGGCCGGCTGACGGCTTCCAGCCGGGCGACCTCGTCGGCCGAGAGCGCAAGGTCGGCGGCGGCCAGGTTGTCGGCCAACTGCTCGTCGGTGCGGGCACCGACGATCACCGTCGTGACCGCGGGACGCGTGAGGAGCCAGGCCAGCGCCACCCGCGCCGGCGAGGAGCCGCGAGCCTCGGCGATCTCAACCAGCACCTCGACCGTGTCGTAGAGTTTGTCCTCGTCGTAGACGGGAGGCTCATCCCAATCGCTCGCGTGACGCGAGCCGGGCGGCGGCGGCTGGTTGCGCCGGTATTTACCGGACATGAGCCCGCCGGCCAACGGGCTCCAGATGAGTAGACCGAGGCCCTGGTCGATCGCCGACGGGACGATCTCGTACTCAGCCGAGCGCTCCTGGAGCGAGAGGTACACCTGCTGGCTGACGAAACGCGGAAGACCCGTCCGATCGGCGATCCCGAGCGCCTTCATCACCTGCCAACCGGCGAAGTTTGAGCAGCCCACATAGCGGACCTTCCCGGCGTCGAGCAGGTGCTCGAGCGCGCCGAGCGTCTCCTCGAGCCCGGTCTGTCCGTCCCACTCGTGCACCTGGTAGAGATCGATGTGGTCGGTGCCCAGTCGGCGCAGGCTCGCTTCGCATGCCTCGATCAAGTGCTGACGCGACAGCCCCGCGTCGTTCGGGCCGCTTCCCATCGGGAACCGGGCCTTGGTCGCGAGTAGCACCTGATCGCGCCGGTCGCCCAGAGCGCGGCCCACGATCTCCTCGGCCGCGCCGCCAGAGTAGACGTCGGCGGTGTCGATCAGGTTGACGCCGGCGTCGAGCGCCAGATCGATCTGCCGCCGCGCTCCGTCGACATCGGTGTCCCCGACGGCGCTGAACTGCCCTCGCCCGCCGAACGTCATCGTGCCGAGCGTCAGGCTGGACACGCGCAGGCCCGACCGGCCCAACTGTCGATATTCCATGCTCGTCGTGGTCTCCTCTTTCGTGTGTCTCCGGTATCTCGAATGTCCCAACCATCAGGTTAGGACCCACCGGTCCGCGACGATGACCGCCGTCTCGTCCCCACGGTGATCGACACCGAACACGTCGACCTCGGGGCCGCCGATCATGATGTCGTCGTGGCACGCCGAGATGTTGAACCCAAGCGCCAGCTGAGCGTCGGGGTCGTCCGGCAGATCGGGCACGGTCTGGGGATAGGCGCTACCCAGCGCGATGTGACTGGTGGCGTTCTCGTCGATCAGGCCGTACCCGAACACCCTTCCGCTCTGTCCCACGACGGAGGAGCCGTCGACGAGGGCGACCTCTCCGAGGCGCGCCGCTCCCGCGTCGATCGCGAGCTCCGCCCGCATGCGATCGGCCCCCCGCGAGGCTTGGACATCGACGACGCGCCCGTGGTCAAAGCACAGCGACAGGCCCTCGACAAGGCCAAGGCGGTGCAGTTGAAGTGGGCGAGTTACTTTCACCACCCCCTCGGTGCGCCGGTAGTCGGGGGTGGTGAACACCTCCTCGGTCGGCAGATTGCCGACGCAGGTCTGACCCCACCTGCTCTGGGCAGCGACCGTCACCCATCGCGCGCCGGCGAGGAGCCCAATGGTGAGGTCGGTGCCACCCCCCCGGAAACGCAGGGCGGCGAAGTCGCGTTCCCGGAGCAGCGCCGCGCGATCGAGTAGTCGCGCCATGTGCTCGCGCCACGCCGCCTCGGGGTCTGGAGCGTCGAGCCGCAGGATCGGCGCGAGCACCTCCCACAGAGGGCCAAGGTCGGGGGTGCCGAGGATGGTCTGCGCCAAGCCGGGCCAGACTCCGGGAACGACCGTAAAGGCCAGATCACCGTGATCAGCGGCGTCCCAGAAGGCCCGGGAAATCGGCATGACATCGCGTATGGCTCGTTCGGCCGGAATATCCTCGAGTAACTCTGCCCGCGCGGGCGTGTGGAGGTGAATCACAGCCGAGCGTCGCGCCACCGCCTCGGTGGTGACCGTGTTCCACCAGTCCGGGACGAAGTCGAGCGTGTCGGCCGGAGCGTGCCGCAGACGCGAGTGTTTGACGTGTGCGTCCCAGTACACCGCGCTTACGAACCGAGCCCCGCGTCGGTAGGCGCAGTCGGCGACCGCGCGGAGCAACGGCGCCTGCCCGGCGTCCCACGCGAGCACGACGACATCCTGACCGGCTTGCACGTTGGCACCGACACCGACCGCCAGCTCGGCGAGCCTCCACGTCAAATCGGCAGACACCGGGTGATCCTCCTCGGTCGTCCCTCACAGCGCAACCGCCGTCTACGATTCGGCGATGTTACGGCGGTGGCTCGAATGGACGTGGGCCCTGCTCGTGATGGTCTTGACCGCTGCTCTCGTGGTCCTCGATGTCACCGACGACACGGTGCGGAACTACTTGTACCGACACTCGTTCACCTCGTCGGTGCTCTCGGGTGTGCTCGTTCTCCTGCTGACCGTCCTGATCGTCGATCGCGTGACGCGCATGCGTCAGGTCCGCAACCAATCTCGGGCCATGGCAGCGCAGGCGGCGATCATCGTCGCGCAGGCGACACGGACGGTGGACGCGATAACCGCGGCATCCCCGAGCGACGAGGACCGTGACGCAGCGTCCGAACAGCTGCGGACCTACACGATGATGCTGCTGACGAGCGCACCGCTGCTGATCGAAGCGGACGACCCCCGGGCCTTTCTCGAGACGGCTCAGCGACTCGCCGCGCAGCTCTTCCGAGTCCTCCGTAACGACGGAGATGCATCCGCCAGCAAGCGGCGCCTCGACGAGTCCGTGACGCAGATGCGAGCCGCCGCGGCGCCGCTCCTGCAGGCTCTCACCCCGCCGGAGCGGACCGCGGTCAGCTCAAACGGGGCCGATGGGAAGGCATCGTGACGAGATCGCGAACGGCTCGAGCCCTCGCCCGTCGGTCATGACGTCGCCTCGAAGGCCGGCTCGAGCGACGGCCGTGAGGACGGGGCCGACTCCCCGGCCTCGATTGCGATGCGCGGAAGCCTGCGGTCGAGCCAGCTCGGCATCGCCCACGTGGTCCGTCCGAGGAGCTGCAGGACGGCGGGCAGCAGGAGCATCCTGACCACGATCGCATCGAGGAAGACGGCGCTCGCCATGGCGAGCCCGAACATGGCGAGCACGCGGTCGCCGCTGATCGCGAAGGCGCCGAACACGGCCACCATCACCGCCGCCGCCGCCGTGATCACCCGCCCGGTCTGGGCCAGGCCTTCCCTGACCGCGGCACTCGGGTCGCGACGGGCTTGCCACTCCTCGTGCACGCGCGAAACGAGGAAGACCTCGTAGTCCATCGAGAGGCCGAAGACGATCGCGAACGTGAGCACCGGGATGAACGAATCGATCGGGCCGGCCTGGGACCCGAACAACCCAGCGAGCCACCCTCGCTCGAATACGGCCTGAACGATCCCGAGCGAGGC
>DATBYI010000567.1:0-2404 GCA_036513815.1 Solirubrobacteraceae bacterium | reverse complement strand
CCCACGAGCTCGTTCAGCGGCGCGGCGTCCGGATCGAGGTTGACGAACACGAGCCCGCACAACAGCTCGACTCGGGCCGGATGCAGCGAAAGCGAGGACTTGTCGAGACGCTCTCCGAACTGGAGCGCCTCGGGCACGCCGATCAGCGACCCGTCGAACCGGTAGGTCCATCCGTGATAGCGGCAGCGGATCGCCCCCTTGCACTGACCCTCGCCACTCAGCAGGCAGGAGCCCCGGTGCCGGCACACGTTCCGGTAGGCCCGGAGATCTCCCGACTCGTCACGCAGGACGAGCACGGGCTGGGATCCCGCGAACCCGGTCGTGTAGCTGCCCGGCCGGGGCAGCGCGGATACGTGACCGATCAGCTGCCAGGTCCGTTCGAAGATCCGCTCCTGCTCGAGCTCGATCAGGCCCTCGTCGAGGTAAAGCCGCGGCTCGAGCGCTTCGCCGGTGAATGAGGTCATCACAGCTGCCATGTTCTCCATCCTGACTTTGTGATCAGTTTGCGTTAGTCTATCCCCCATGGTCAAGCGCGTGCCCTGGCTGTCGGTGACGCCCGAACCCGAGCGCGAGCTTCCGGCCGCGGTCGCGACGCTTGTTTCCGGTCGCCATCCGAGCGACGAGGCAGTCGCGTCCGAGGCGGCCCGGATCGAGCATCTTGTGCTGCACGGGACCCAGCGCGCGTGGCTTCAGTACCTCCACCAGGTGGTGGAGCTCATCGAAGGCTGCCGGGACGACTTCGATCCCGAGGTCGCGGAGGCCCGCGACGTCGCGATCGCCGTCATCTCGAACCACCACAACCTGCTGCTCGCGCTCCCCGGGCGCGGGGCGCAGCGAACCGAATCAGACCGGCGGCGGCTTTCCGAGCTGCTCGATCCGAGAAACGAGGACCAACCATGACCACCGTCGCCGTGCCAAGTTCAGAGCTCACCGCCGACCAGCTCGAGCTCCAGCAGCGAGCGCGCACCTTCGTCGAGACCGTGCTGATCCCGCTCGAACTCGAGGCGGAGGAACGCGGCGGCCTGCTCCCCGACGAGACGATCGAGCACATCAAGCGAGAGGCCATCGCCGCCCGGCTAAACGGCGGACGGTTCGACCCCGAGTACGGCGGCCAGGGCTGGTCGATGCTCGAGTGGTTCCTCGTCAACGAGCAGTTCGGCCGCGTGACCAACGGGATCCACTGGAACGTGCCGAGCGCCTACAACGTGCTCATGCAGGCCTCGCCCGAGCAGATCGAGCGCTACCTGCTGCCGGCGCTCCGAGGTGAGGGCGGCGACGCCTACGCGGTGACCGAGGCCGAGGCCGGGTCGGACCCGAGCGGCATCTCGACCACGGCTGTCGCGACCGACGCCGGCTGGCGGATCAACGGCGAGAAGTGGTTCGTGACCTCGGGCGACGTGGCCCGCGTGCTCATCGTGATGGCTCTGGTCGTGGATGGGGGCGAGCGCTTGCCGACGCTGTTCCTCGTTGAGCCGGGCACCCCCGGCGTCGAGTTCGTCGATGACCCGCGCTTCACCCACAACTATCCCCACGGCCACCCCACGATCCGCTTCACCGACGTCGAGGTCGGCCCGGATGCCGTGATCGGCGGGGTCGGGAACGGTGACGCGCTCCAGCGCGCGTGGTTCACCGAGGAGCGCCTCGGGATCGCCACCCACGGCCTCGGCGCGATGTGGCGGCTGCTCGAGGAGACGACCGACTGGGCCCTTCACCGCGTCCAGGGCGGACAGCGGATCATGGATTACCAGGGGGTCTCGTTCCCGCTCGCCGACTCCGCCACCGACGCGGCGCTCGGCCGGCTGCTCGTGCTCCAGGTGGCCGGCATGATCGACGCCGGCGCCGAGGAGAAGCTGATCCACGCCAAGGCGTCGATGGCCAAGCTATTCGTGTCCGAGGCGGCCGGCCGCTGCGCGGATCGCGCCGTCCAGATCTTCGGGGGACGCGGCTACCTGCGCAGCAACGTCGCCGAGCGTTTCAACCGCGAGCTCCGCGTCGACCGCATCTGGGAGGGCACGAGCGAGGTGCAGCGACTGATCATCGCCCGCGCGCTCGAGCGCCGCGGCGTCGAGGCGACGATCCACTGAGGCGTCCGTGCTCGATTTGACCCGACTCCTGCGCCCGCGCTCGGTCGCCGTCGTCGGCGCCACCGATCGCTCGGGCGCCTACGGCGCGCAGGCGCTCGTGAATCTCGACGCGATCGGTTTCCCCGGACCGGTGTGGGGAGTGAATCCGGGACGGACCGAGGTGCTCGGCCGGCCGTGCCTGCCGTCCGTGTCCGACCTGCCCGAGCCCGTCGACGCCGTGGTGGTGGCGATCCCCGCCGCCGGCGTCCCGGAGGCGATCGAGGCGGCCGGAGCGCGGGGCTGCGGTGGCGCCGTCGTGTTCAGCGCCGGCTTCGGCGAGG
>DATBYI010000566.1:0-7184 GCA_036513815.1 Solirubrobacteraceae bacterium | reverse complement strand
CGGCGTTGCGCATGGCCATGTTGGCGCCCTTGCCGAGCGTCGGCAGCATTGCGGTGATCGAGTCGCCCACCAGCGTGACGCGCGAGGACGGCCATGGGGGCGTCGGGTCCAGGCGCCGGAACGGATAGGAGAACAGCGTGCCGGGCTCGATCCGCTCGACGAGTCCACGGATGGCGGGGTGCCATTCGGCGACGCCCTCGCGCATCGCGTGGAGCATCGCCTCCGGGGTGCGCTCCGACCAGCTCGCCGGCTCGGGCACCAGCGTCCCCGCGGGCACGCCCCCGGAGAGCATCATGTAGGGCGCTGCGACGCCGGGCTCGAGCTGCCGCGGTACACACTGCCCGAGCGACAGCATCACGCCGCGTTCATCGCGTGCGATGACGAACGCGGCCGAGAGCACGTCGGGCAGCTCGGAGAGGACCTCATCGGTCAACGGCGAGCGCCCGAACAGGCCGAGTGCGCCGACCGGAGCGGGCACGATCTGCACCTCCGGCATGAGCTGGCGACGAACCGGGGAGCCGACGCCGTCCGCGCCGACCAGCACGTCGCCGTCGGCGGCACGGCCGTCGCTCAGGCGTACGCGGACACCGTCCGCGGACGCCTCGAATCCGGTCACCTGCGTCTGATAGTGGACGGCGTCGCCCAGTCCCGAGGAGAGGATCGCCCGGAACGTCGCGCGGTCGATCGCGGTGTGGGGAGGCTCGCCCTGGTTGGGCGGTCCGATGTGGGGAGCGGTCGTCAGCTCGCGGCACTGGCTGTCGATCACCACCGCCACGTCCGGTCGGCTGGGTGTCCGGTGCGACGCCAGGACGTAGCGCTCGTAGAGCTCGGCGGGCAGGCAGGCCTCGAGCGCGTTGCCGCCATCGCCGTCGAGCGTCAGCCGGTAACCGGCCGGCGCTCCTTCTCGCGGCGCGCGCTCGAACACCTCGAACTCAATTCCGGCGCGACCCAGTCCGTGCGCGAGCGTCAGACCCGCGATCCCGCCGCCCGCGATCAGCACCTTCATCGGTTCAACTCGCGAACGCGACGTCGAGCTGTGACGCGGCCGCCTCGAGCCGCGCGTCGTCGACCGAAACCGCGGCCTCGGGGAAGATGCGCTGCTCGGCCACGTCGCCGGCGAGCTCGTAGAGACGCTCCGGGCCGGCCGGGCCGTACATGCTCACGAACCGGGTGAGGTGCGACTCACAGAGCAGCGCGTGCTCGACCCCCGTCGGGAGACTCATGAAGTCACCGCGGGTCAGCACGTGCTCCTCGCCGTCGGCCGTCACCTTGAGCCGGCCGTCGAGCACGTAGATCCCCTCGTAGGTGGCGCCGTGCGAGTGGGCGGGAACCACGCTCCCCTTGGGTCCCTCGGTCACCGTCATGCCGAGTGCACCGTTCGACTCGGCGCCGGTCAGCACCTGGAAGGCGACCTGGCCGAAGAGCGTGTGCCGCGGCCCCTCGCCGGCACGCAGGAAGTAGGCGACCGGTTTTCCCGGCAGCGAGTCATCGGAACCGGTGCTCGCCTCCGGGTAGGGCGCCTCCGGGAGGTACTTCATCGAGAACTTGCCCTCGGCGGCGCCGAACTTCTCGAACGGCGGCGGGCTCGGATCGACCTGAGGGTACGCCGGGCCGGCGTACGGCGACCCGGTGAAGTCGAAGAAGCGATCCCAGCCGGCCGGGGCGATCGGACCCATGAACTGGCTGTAGTGCGAGTGGAACTGGTAGGCGTGCACAACGCCGGCGGGCACGCTCGCAACGTCGCCCGTGGTCAGGATGCGACTCTCGCCGTCGGCCCAGACCTGGATCCGGCCGCGCACGCAGAAGAAGTAGTCGTGTTCCTTCTCGTGGTAGTGCATCGGGATCGGGCGGTCGGCCGGACCCAGTGCGGTCATCACCGACATCGCGTTCGCGGTCTCCTCGGCGCCGGCCAGGGCGCGGCCGACCTGGCCGAGCAGCAGATGGGCGCGCCCGTCCCCGTCGGTCAGCGAGTAGGGCACCGCGTCACCCGGCAGCTCGCGCAACGGCGATGGGCTGTCGACTCGGTAGGGCATGGTCTCTCCTTCCAAAGATTTCATTATTTTTCTGGGCTCATCGGGCCAACGTGGTCGCCATTGAGCGTGGCGCCCTCGGCGATCAGATAGGAGCAGAAGAGACCGTCCGGGTCGCGCCGGGCGCGGATCTCCTCGAGCCGGCGAAAGTTTTCGTCGGTCATGAACCGGTCCGGGCGGCGCGTGAAGTCGGTGTCTCCGAGGTAGACCCCCTTGCCCACCGCGCCGGCGAGCCGGTTGGCGTGATTCACCACCCACTCTCGGTGACGGTCGTCGTCGGCGGGGTCGGGCCAGATCGCGTAGATGGCCAGGTACGCCCGCCCCTCGATCGAGAAGGCCATGTCGGGCAACGGCCGCGCCGGAGCCCAGCCGTACCAGATCGAGAACGAGTGCTGGGTGGGAAGCTCGCTCCACACCGCGCGCAGCAGCGGCACGAGCTCCTCTGCCCGCGCGTCCGTCCACGTGCAGTCGACCGCGTAACGGTGGTTCTCGGGGTTCTGGAACGCCTGCGCCTCGTTCTCGAGCTCGATCGTCGTCGGGCCTTGCTCGTGCGAGATGGCCCGGTCGGCGATCGGGCACTGCGACAGCGGAGCCAGGACGCGCGCTGCCTCCTCGGGCGTGTCGCACATCGCGGTGGTGTGCAGCAGCAGCACAGGAGGTCCCTCCGGTCGCGGCAAGCGCGTGGCGGCGATCACCGGCTCGACGACGCGATCGAGCTCAGGCAGGAGCGTGTCGATCCAGCCCAGCAGCGGGTCGAGCTCGTCGAGCTCGAACATCCACGTGTCGTGCGTCATCGCGGCGGCCCGAGGAAACGTGCGCAGATGAAACCGGGTGATCGCGCCAAAGAAGCCGGGACCCGCTCCGCGCGCCGCCCACAAGAGGTCGGCGTTCTGAACCTCGTCGGCGTGCACCAGCTCCCCGTCCGCGGTGGCGACATCGATCCCCACGACGTTCTCGCACGCCCACCCGCGCCGGCGCGAGTCCCACCCCTGGCCGCCCTGAAGCAGGAACCCCCCCAGCCCGACGCTCGGGCAGTGCCCGCCGGTGAACACCCGCCCGCGCTCGGTCAAGAACGGCGTGAACTCCGCGCCGCCCGTGAGCCCTGGGCTCGCCGTGGCGATCCCCGTCGCCGGGTCGAACGTCATCTCGCGCAGTCCACCCAGGTCGATCAGCAGCACGTCGTCGCGCAGGCTCCAGACCGCCCAGCTGTGGCCGCCGGCGCGGACCGACACCCGCAGCCCCCGTTCACGCGCGAGCCGCACGCCGGCCACCACGTCGTCCTCGTCGTGCGCGAGCAGCACCGCGGCGGGAAACCGGTCCGGGCGCCGGGCGTTGAACACCCGCCCCACCCGCGCCTCCTCGTACCCGGCGTCGCCGCGCCAGAAGATGTTCACGAGATCACCGACTGGCCGCCGTCGACGACAATGTCGATGGCGTTCAGATACGCCGCGTCCTCCGAGGCGAGGAACAGCGCCACCCGCGCGACATCCTCGGGCTGGCCGAGGCGGCCGAGCGGGTGGGTGCGAAGCATCTCGTGCACGGGATGACCCGGCTCGTCGAGGAATGGTTCGATCTGCGGGGTTACGGTCAGTCCGGGGCTGATCGAGTTGGCGCGAATGCCATGGCGCGCACCTGAGGCCGCCAGGTGCCTGGTGATCGCCAGCACGCCGCCCTTAGCCGCGCCATGACCCGCCTGCTCGACGAACGTCGCCCCACGGTAGGCGGACACCGACGCGGTATTGATGATCACGCCGCCGCCGCGCGCGATGAGGTGAGGCCACGCGGCGCTCGTGACGGTGAAGATCAGGTCGAGCTCGTTGCGCAGCGTGAACCGCCAGTCATCCCAGGTCATCTCCGCGAACGGCCCCACTCGCGGCGCCGAGGCGTTGTTGTAGAGCACGTCGATCCCGCCGGCACGCGCGACCGCCCCGTCGACCCACGCCGCAGCGGCGCCGGGATCGGCGAGGTCCACCGGGGCGTCCACGCTGATCGCCCCGCCCCCGGCCCTGACCTCTTCGGCCACCGCCTGCGCCCGCGGCGCGTCGAGATCGCACCCGACCACGGTGGCGCCCTCGGCGGCGAAAACGCGAGCGGCCGCGGCGCCCTGCCCGCCGGCCGTCCCGGTGATCAACGCGACCTTGCCGTCGAGCCGCCCCATCAACCCTTCTCGACCAGCTCCACCAGGTTGCCCTCCGGATCAGCCACGAACGCGAACCGAACTCCCGGCTCGGGAGACGGTCGCGGCTCGATCACCGCCGTCGCCCCTGCCGCGAGCGCGCTGGCGAACACCTCGTCGATGTCGGGTGCGGCCAGCGCGAAGTGGCTGTAACCGCGGTTGGCGTGCGCCTCGATAGGGCCGGCGGCCTGTGGGCCCGCGGACGACGTCGCGTGCTCGAACAGCTCGAACCGACACCCGGACCGATGGGTCATCATCATGCCCCGTATCGGATGGGGCGTGAGGTCAAACACGAGCTGACGCTCGAATCCGAAGGCAGACGTGTAGAACCGTTCAGCCGCCTCGAGGTCCGCCACCGACAGGCCGACGTGATCGAACCGCGTCCGCATACTAGACGTATAGTTGCATACAGAATGGCATTTCGTCTACAGTATTGATCTTGTCGCCCTCCCGCCACATCGGCTACGTGGTGAGCGACCTACGAGAGGGCGTGAGCCGATTCTCGGCCCAGACGGGCGCCGGCCCGTTCTTTGCCGTGGAGCACCTCATCTTCGAAGAGGTCACGTATCGCGGCGGGCCCGCCGTGTACGACCATTCGTCCGCGTTCGGGCAGTGGGGGTCGATCATGGTCGAGCTCACCCAGGTCCACGACGCTCAGCCAGTGGGCTTGCGCGACGCGTTCACCCAGCCGGGCGCAGGTATCGGGCACGTGGGCTGGCTGGCCGACTCGCTCGACGATGAGGTTGCTCGACTCGTCGCGAGCGGTCTCACCGTCTTTCACACGGGCCGGACCGGGCCCGTATCCGCCGTCTGGCTCGACGGCGGTGAGCTGTTCGGCCATCCGGTCGAGGTGCTCCAGCGGCGAGACGAGATCGAGCGCTTCCACGCCATGGTGCGCGAGGCATCGGTCGGATGGGATGGCTCCGATCCGCTGCGCATCGTGACCGAACCGCCGGAATGAATCTGCCAGCCGTGGTCGACGTCCTCGTCGCGGGCTTCGGCGCGGCTGGGGCGTGCGCCGCGATCGCCGCGCACGACGCCGGCGCGTCGGTGGCAGTGGTCGAGAAGACATCGGCCGGTGGCGGTAACTGCGTGTACTCCGGCGGCTTCCTGTTCGAGGTCGACGGTGCACAAGCCGTCGATCATCTCGACGCGCTCTGCTTCGGCAAGACCGACCGCTCCGTGCTCGAGGCGTACGCGCGCGGACTGCCCGACGTCGCAGCGTTCGTCGGCGAGCTCGGTGGCGCCACCGCCCCGGTCGACCTCGAGGCCTTCGGCGGGATGCTCCCCTCCTGGCCCCACTTCCCCGCAGCGGGCCGCGTCGGCTACCGGCAGTTCGTGCCCACCCCCGGCGAGCCCGCGGGCGCCGGCTTGTGGCGCGTCCTCGAGGCGGCGGTACATGCCCGCGAGATCCCGGTGCTGCTCGGCGCACCGGCGGTCGAACTGGCCATCGAGGACGGCGGCGTGACCGGAGCCGTAATCGTCCATGACGGAGAGCGCCGGCGCGTTGGTGCCCGGGGTGGCGTGATCCTTTGCAGCGGAAGCTTCGAGGCCGACCCCGAGCTGCGCGACACCTACCTCCCGCTGCCACTGGTCTCGGTCGGCCACCCGGGCAACACAGGCGACACCCTTCGCCTCGCTCAGTCCGCGGGCGCGGCGTTGTGGCACATGAGCGCGTTCTTCGGCTGGCTCTCGTTCGTGCACCCGGACTATCCCGCCGCATTCACGCTCGACGTGCACGCGCCGAGTTTCATCTACGTCGACGGCGACGGCCGGCGGTTCGCCGACGAGACGGGCTGGGAGGTGCACGATCTCCTTCGCTCGATCACCACGTACCTCCCCCGTCGCCTCAACCGCCCGCGGATGCCAGGCTGGATCATCTTCGATGAGGCCGCGCGCCAGGCCGGGCCCCTCCACGGCATCGTGGGCAGCCCCAACGGATACGCGTGGAGCCCGGACAACTCGGCCGAACTCGCCTCCGGATGGATCAAACGCGGCGCCGACTCCGGGGAGCTCGCGCATGCCACCGGGCTCGAGCCCGCGATCCTGAAGGACACGCTGGCCGGCTATGCCGCGGCCGTGAGCCGGCGCGCGGATCACGAGTTCGGCCGCGCCCCGGCCACGCTGGTCCCGCTCCTGCCCCCGCTGTATGCGATCGAGGTGATGCCCGGCGTCGCCACCACGTCGGGCGGTCCCCGGCGCGACGCGCGTGCCCGCGTGCTGCGGCCCGGTGGCGCGCCGGTCCCGGGACTGTTCGCGGCCGGCGCCGCCGGCTCGATTTGGGGACACTTGACCGAGCACGGCGGCGGCTTGACCGACGCGATCGTGTTCGGCCGGATCGCGGGCGAGCACGCGGCGTCGCGGGCAGGCGGGATCGTCACTAACGCGACGAGCGAAGGAGCGACATGAGCACCGAGACGATCGAGGTCAGCACCCCGCGCGGGACGATGCCCGTCCACGTTCACCGACCCGACGGCGAGGGGCCTGCGCCGGTCGTCGTGCTGTACATGGATGCCCCCGGGATCCGCCCGGCCCTGCACGAGCATGCCGAACGCCTCGCGAGCGCCGGTTACGTCGCGCTGCTGCCCGATCTGTACTACTCGTTCGATCCGTCCGAGCGACCGGACGCGGAGCGACTCGCCGCCGGTGACCCCGAGGAGTTCAAGCGAATGCAGGCGGTCGTAGCCCGCGTTCATGACGACGACGTGCTCGAGGACACCACGCTGATGTTCGAGGCGCTGCCCGATCTGGGCGACGATCCGTGGGGCTGCGTCGGCTTCTGCATGGGCGGTCGTTTCGGAATGCGGGCCGCCGAGGTGTTCGGCTCGGACCTAGCCGCCGCGTCATTGCTTCACCCCTCGCGGATCGTCACCGACCAGCCGGACTCGCCGCACCTCGAGGTGGAACGGATCGTGGGCGCGCTCTACCTCGGCTTCGGCGAGGCGGATCGCGTCACCCCGGTCTCGAGCATCCCGCCC
>DATBYI010000565.1:0-3628 GCA_036513815.1 Solirubrobacteraceae bacterium | reverse complement strand
ACCCCCTCGAACTTGGCTCCGAGACGCTCGACCGCCGAGCGTGAGCCACCGTTACGCGCGTCGATGCGGAACGCGACGCGGTGCACCTGCCAGGTCTCGAAGGCGTGGGCGAGCATCAGCAGCTTCGCCTCGGTGTTGCACCCGGTCCTCCGAGCGGACGCCCCCAGCCACGTGTAGCCGATCAGGCAGGCGTCGGGAGGCGGATCGGGCTGTGGATTCTCCGCTGATGGACGCCAGCGTTCCAGATCGTAGAAACGCGTCGAGCCGGCAATTCGCTCGTGAGCGCGCGAGTACGTTGCGAAGGGAAGCTCTCGCCCGGTTTCGCGTCCGGCCAACGCGTCCTGCACCCACGCCGACATCGCGGCTTCGTTGTCAGGCGCGGTGCTGAAGCGAAACGAGGCGGGATCCTCGCTGATGGCGGCGACGAGGGCCGGGACGTGCTCGAGGGCTAAAGGCTCAAGGCGGACGTGCTCGCCGACAAGGGTCAGACCATCGCGGCGCTCCATCGCCGCCAGGGTACTTCGGGATCGCCGGTGGGCCTGATCACTCGCGGCCCACCGGCGTCTGATCGCGCCTTCCTAACCGGATCAGGCAGCGCTCCCGAGCGCCCGAGCCTTGATCGCGTCGAACTCGGCCTGGCTGATCGTGCCGGCGTCGAGAAGCTTCTTGGCAGTGTCGATCTCGCTGGCTGGGCCGCCTTGACCGGCAGCCTGGCGGACGTACTCGTCGAAACTCGCCTGCGCCGCTCGCGATTGCTTCTCGCTTCGTTCAGCCATCCCGTCGTGGTTGAAGATCAGGTACGCCAACACGCCGATCCAGGGGATGACGACGATGAAGACCACCCAGGCGGCCTTGGCCCAGCCTGAGATGTCGCGGCGTCGGAACAGATCGCCGAACACGACGATCGCGACCCAGATGAACAGGATCCACGCGAAGATGATGAGGATGTCCCAGAGGACGTTCAGGAAGGGATACGACGTAGCGGTGATCAGCAAGGGGGTTTCGCCTCCGGTCGTTCGGTTTGAAAACGGCTTTCTTCGCCCCGCGAGGGTCGATCGGCCATACCCCGCGGAAGACTCCCCGGCTTTCGGGTGAGCCGGCATCACCCGCGCTGGGTGATCTGTATCACCCCGCAGGGGCCGCGAGCACCACGTCGATCGGCGGGCTAGGAACGGAGTGCCGCCATCGGTGTGATCCTGGCGGCCCGGATCGCCGGGTAGGAGCCGGCGAGCACCCCGACGGCGACGCCGAGGAATGGGGCGGCGAGCACGACGGTGGTGTTCATCACCGGCGTCCAGTGGTTGCCCGACGCGATCGCGGCGGTCGCGAGCACCCCGATCGAGGTGCCGAGGATCCCGCCCAGCATGCCGACCCCGGCCGCCTCGAGCACGATCAGCCGGGCGATCTCGAGCCGGCCGTAGCCGACCGCGCGACGCAGCCCGATCTCCGACCGGCGCTGCGCCACCGACATGATCGTGACCGCCGCGATCGCCAGGAAGCCGATCCCGAGACCCGCGAGACTGAGCACGCTCAACAGGGTCGAGAGCGACGCCTGTACCTGAGAGCGCAGCGTCGTCGGGTTGGGCGGCACCTCGGCGGTGACCAGGCCTGGCTGGTATGGATCGAGCTCGGCGGGCCCCTGGCGGCCGATCAGCTGTGCAGCGCCCGGCACGGTCCGCGCGATCACGCGCCGCGGGTCCTGGTTGCCCGCGATGACGCCGGCCACGTAGGGCGGCACGATCACCCCAAGCAGCGCCTGGGACTCCTGCTGGGAGCTGGACACGATTCCGACCACGGTCAACACGACCCCTGAGACGTTGATCGCCGGGTCGCCCAGCGAGGAGCTGATATCGAGCTCCGACGCCGCCCCGGATCCGAGCAGCGCGACCATTTGATGGTGCAGATCGGCTCCCGTGTCGTAGAACCGCCCGGATGAGAGGACCGCTCCGATCGCGAGCAGCGCCGACGGGGACATCCCCGTGATCGACAGCTGCGTCTGCGTCGGCCCGCTCGCCGTCGGGCCGACGGCGACCGGCAGTGGCTGCTGCTGATCGAGATCCCAGACCAGCCCGGTGTGCGTGACCCCGTGCAGTCGCGCAAGCCGTGCTACGTCGGCCTCGGACAGCGTGGACGGCCCCTGGAACTCGACCGTCGTCGCCTGAATCTCGTTGAACGAGGCCGAGACCGCGTTCGAGGCGCTCTCGGTGAGGCCATTGGTGGTCGTGAACGCGCCGACCGCGACGACGGTCCTGAGTGCGCACAACAGCGTCCGCACCGGTTGGCGCACGATCGACGTCACGGCCTCCATCAGCGCCGAGCGCAGGCCGCTCATTCTTGCCCGTCGCTCCCGAGGGTCTCGGCGCCGAGAAACCCTCCCGCGCCCTCGGACACGGACCCGTCGCGAACGCTCAACAACCGCGGCAGCGTACGGGCGATGCCCAAGTCGTGGGTGACCATCACTACGGCCACGTCCGCGGCCTGGTTGTCGATCAGCGTCTTCAGCACCTCGTCGCTGGTGCGCTCGTCGAGGTTGCCGGTGGGCTCGTCGCACAGCAGCACCCGTGGCCGTTGGGCCAGCGCCCGCGCGATGGCCACCCGCTGACATTCGCCGCCGGACAGCTCGCCGGGCAGGAACCGGCGCCGGTGGGACAGTCCGACCTGCCCGAGCGCATCGATCGCGCGTTCGCGCCGCTCGCTGGGCGCCAGCCGGCGCGGGCGCAACCCAAGCTCCACGTTCTCCTGCGCGCTCAGCGTCGGAAGCAGGAACGACTGCTGGAAGACGAACCCGAAGAACTGGGCACGCAGCTCGGTCTGCTCGCGATCCTTCAACGATCCGACTCGCTGGCCGTCAATGCGATAGTCACCACTCGTCGGCAGGTCGAGCAACCCGAGGACGTTCAGTAGCGTCGACTTGCCCGATCCAGAACGGCCGATGATCCCGAGCACCTCGCCGGCGAGCACCGAGAACGTCGCGTCGCGCAGCGCGTGGACCGGCGGCGAGCCCGGATAGGTCCGCCCGACATCGGTCAGCGTCAGCAGCTCGGGCATGCCTTGCGCGGGCGCCGCGCTCATCCCGACCCAGCCACTCCGGTCACAACCTGGTCGCCGGCCTCGAGCCCACCGTTGGTCGGCCGCACGACCTCGCTCCCTGCGAACGCCAGCCCGGCCTGGACGGGTACCGACACCTCCCGCGAGCCATGCAGCACGGTGACCGAGGAAGCACCGGAGGCATCGGTGATGACCGCCGATACCGGCACGACCCACTGCAGCCCACCCGCCTGACCAGTGCGGACGTGCAGCGCCATGTTCTGCCCGACGTAGGCAGCAGCGGCCGCGGGATCGATCGGTGTGAGGATCAGCTTTGAGCCGGGCCCGCCATCGGGCGCGGCGCCGGGGCGCTTCGCACTCAGGCGGATGGCAAACGACCCGTCGCTCAGATCGGACGTCGCCCGCCCGGTCGCGCCGATCCTGAGCAGGCTTGCCGTGTTGAGGTCGGTGGCGGCCTGGAAGGTCAACTGGCCCGACCCGAGGGTGGCCAGCGGCTTGCCGCTCGCGATCGTCTGGCCCAGATGCGCGACCGACACGACCGTCACCGGCAGCGACGCCGTGAACATCACCTCGCCCAACG
>DATBYI010000564.1:0-5139 GCA_036513815.1 Solirubrobacteraceae bacterium | reverse complement strand
TCACGGGGGCCCGTCACCAGCGCGAACGGGTACGGCGAGTGCTCGATCCTGGCCAGCACGTCGCTCACCAGGTCCAAGGGACCGCAACGCACGACGTCATCGCGCATGAGACGCCCGACGGTGGGTGGGGTGGCGCGCTCTCCCTCGACCGGAAGGTTGTGCGCGAGCCAGTCGACCTTGCCGGGCACGTAGTCATAGACGTCCTCGAACCCGAGCATTTCGAGCCGGCACGCGGCCCGTGGACTCAAGTCTCAGAGTGGGTCCCAGCAGTAGACGATGACCGGCCGGGACCGGTCGAGCCTCGACGCGGCGCGCTCGTCGAGTGCGACCAGTGGCAGGTTTATGGCACCGGGGAGGTGAGCCTTGGCGTAGTCCTCGGCGGGAAGAACCTCGACGAGCTGTGCGCCGGCGTCGAGCATCTCCCTGAGACGGTCGAGCCCGATTTCGGTCGACATGGTGTCCCAGCCTACCCGCGCGCCCGGCCTGGGTCACGTCTACTCTACGTCGGCGATCGCCTTGACGAGCACGTCGCGCGTCGCTTCGAGCGCTTGCGGGATGACGTTGGTGCCGTTGAGGACCGGCATGAAGTTCGTGTCGCCGCTCCAGCGCGGGACGACGTGCAGGTGCAGGTGGTCAGCGATCCCGGCTCCCGCCACCTTGCCCTCGTTCCAGCCGATGTTGAAGCCGTCCGGCGCCATCCCCTTGCGAATGGCGAGGATCGCGCGGCGGGCCAGGCGCATCGTGTCGAGCATCTCATTTTCGTCGAGCTCCTCCACCGTCGCGACGTGGCGGACCGGCGCCACCATCACGTGGCCCGGCGCGTAGGGATAGGCGTTGAGGATCGTCAGGCAGTGCTGGGTGCGATCGATCGGCTGGTGCGCGGGGTCGGTGTTGGTGGAGGACGCGGCGGCGCAGAAGATGCACTCGCCGTCCTTGGGCCCGGTGACGTACTCGATGCGCCACGGCGCCCACAGCGGCCTGTCGATCATGGGCGTGCGACTCTACCGGTCGTGTTCCACGTCGAGCTGCGCCAGTTTCCTCATCAGACGCGCGCCTTCAACCTGACGCGAGAGGAGCTCGACGCGCGGATCGTCCGTCCGTGGGTCGCCGGCGAGGCGGTCGTTCTCGACGATCGTAAATGGCCTCCCGAGCGGAGCCGGCTGACGATCTACGAGGGTCCGGTGCTGGCCGGCGACAAGCTCGGGTTGGGACGGGGTTGGGCCAACGCCACCCGGGAAGGCGAGGACGTGACCGCTCGGGTGCTCGCCGAGGCGGCGCATCCACCGGCGGTGGCGGAGCTCAAACGCGAGTTGGTGGCGCGCGCCGCCGACGGAGCCATCTCGCTCGCCGAGATCGTCGAACTCACCGGCGAGCCCTACCCGCACGCGCGGGTGAGCGAGCGGTTGGCGCTGTGCGAGCAGGCCGTCTGGGAGCTGCTGCACGAGGGTGCGGTCGAGCTGACGCGAGACGGTGCGGCGGTGGCGCGGGAGGAGTGGCAGGCCGCGCTGCTCGACTGGGATGGCTGGACCGGGGGCGACCTGGCGGTCGTTTGGCGGTAGGGCGAGTAGGGAGGCGCCTCAGGCCACCAGGTCTGCGACCAGGCGATCCCGTTCGGCCTGCGAGGCGAACAGATAGCGATGGATCCGCAGCAGGCCGTCGACGTCGTGGACGTCGTCGTCGAGTTGGGGGACGAGCAGCAGGCGGCGCTCCCCCAGGTGCGAGGCCAGTCGCGCGAGGTTGTTCTCATCGCGGCGGGCCAGCACGTGGTAGTCGCGGAAGTTCTCGGCGACGCGGGCGGCGAGCGCGGGCGACAGCACGCGGGCGAGCGAGCGCCTGACCTCGCGCGGGGCGCGATCGCCGAGCAGGTCGTGATGGACGCGGTTGACGACGACCCCGGCGAACGGCAGCTCGTCGGCCTCGAGTCGCTCCGCGAACCAGATCGCCTCGTCGATCGGCTCGCGCGCCGCGGAGGTGACGAGCACGAAGGCGGTGCTCGGCGCTCGCAGCAGCGCCTCGACCTGCGCCGCGCGCTGGCTGAAGTCCTTGGTCATGTCGCCCAGCAGCTGGAAGAACACGGTCAGATCGCTGATCAGGTCGATTCCGGTGATCCGGCGAAGGCCGCCGAGCAGCGGCAGCGCGCCGCGGCCAAGCACGCGCATCCCGACACCGGTCGGGCGCATGAACGCCTTCAGGGCGCGGCCCTCGAGGAACGCGTTGAGGCGCCCCGGAGCGTCCAGGAACTCGAGCGCGTTGCGTGAGGGCGGCGTGTCGAGGACGAGGAGGTCGAACCGCCCCTCCTCGTCGAGCTCGTGGAGCTTGGCGATCGCCGTGAGCTCCTGGGACCCGGACACCGCCGTGGAGAGTTCGCGGTAGACGCGGTTGGCCTTGATCTCCTCGGCTCGCTCGGGGTCGGGCGCGATCCGGTCGATCAGCTCGTCGAACGTCCGCTTGGGGTCGAGCATCATCGCCCACAGCTCCCCCTTGACCTCGAGGTCGCTCGAGGCGAGCCGAGCCGGCTCGACGCGCCGCGGCTCGTTCTCGAGCTCCTGGAGGCCGAGCGCGTCGGCGAGCCGGTTGGCGGGATCGATCGTCACCACCGCGACCTTGCCGCCGGCGGCCGCCATCCCGAGCGCGATCGCCGCGGACGTTGTGGTCTTGCCCACCCCCCCTGAGCCCGCGCACACGCATACGCGTTTGCCGTCGAGCATTTCGGCGATGCTCACAGCGCCGCCTCCAGTGCCTCCGAGAGCAGCTCGAGCTCGGGCTGGGCGATGTTCTCGGCGAACACGTACGGGAGCTCCACGAGCCGACCGTTCACGTGGTCGCGGAGGCGATCTCGCTGCTCGCGTTGGGTGGCGGCGCGCGCGTGCTCGGACAGCGCGGCGCGGAGCGCCGAGCGCGCCAGCGCCGACCGCGTGCGAGTGAGTGCCGAGTTCAGCTCGTCGATCTCCTCGGGCTCGAACCGCTCCGGGTACAGCGCGTTGACCACCACCAGGTCGAGCAGCAGCTCGTCGCGGGCGAGCTCGTCGGCGAGCACGACCGTCTCGTTGACCGGCATCTCCTCGGGCGTCGCCACGGCGATCACGCCGGTGAACTCCGGATCGGCGATCGTGTCGGCGATGGTTCGGCCCTGGTGGGCGATCGGGCCGACGCGGGCGATGTCGGCGAACGTGCGCGGGGTGCGCAGCAGCCCGACGCCGTGACCGGTTGCCGGCGCGTCGACGATCACCAGGTCGTACGGCGCGGCGCCGCGCGTGCGGCGGTGGAGCTGGGCGAGCTCCCAGACCTTGCCGATGCTGAGAAGCTCGCGCATCCCGGGGGTCGCCATCGCGAAGGCCTGGAACAGGCGGGTCGACCCGAGCGCCTGCCCGACCGTGCCGGCCTTGACGCGCAGGTACTCCTCCATCGCCTGCTGCGGGTCGATCGAGATCGTGAACAGGCCGGGAACGATCTCGAGTTCGCGGAACTGATCGCGGCCATCCTCGAAGAACAGCCCCTGGACGCGCTCCTGGCTGGCCAGCTCGGCGACGATCGTGCGCAGGCCGCGACGCGCCGCGACGAGCCCGAGGGCGATGGCGACGGTGGATTTGCCGACGCCCCCCTTTCCGGTCACAAACACCAGTCGCTTGTCGAGCAGCGGCGGCACCGCACCGAAAATAGCGGGCAAGGCGCCCCCGTCAGGCATCGCCGACCGTGCTAAGTCAGGCCTAACCGACCGGATCGCGGAGGATTCCGCTACGCGGCTGCGAATACTGCGGTCGACATGAGCAAGGTGATCGCGTTCGCCAATCAGAAGGGTGGCGTCGCCAAAACGACGACCACGTTGAATCTCGCGGTGGCGTTCGCCGAATCGGGCCACCGCGTGCTGTGCGTCGATATGGACCCCCAGGGCAACCTGACGATGTCGCAGGGCATCGATCCCGACACTCTCGAGAAGTCGATGTACGACGTCCTCGTGCATCACGTGTCAATCCGCGAGGTGATCCGCAAGCGCGAGATCGACGTGGCCTGCTCCTCGATCGACCTGGCCGGCGCCGAGATGGCGATGTCGACCATGATCGGCCGGGAGCGTAACCTGCAGAAGGCGCTCAAGGCCGTCGACGAGGACTACGACTACGTGTTCATCGACACGCCGCCCAGCCTCGGGCTGCTGACGATCAACGCCCTAACCGCCGCGCAGAAGGTAATCGTCCCCGTCCAGTGCGAATATCTGTCGATGCGCGGCCTGATCCAGCTGCAGAACACGCTCGCCATGATCCGGGAGAACCTCAACCCGGACGTCGAGATCGAGGGAATCCTGCCGACCCTCGTCGACACCCGGACGCTGCATGCCAAGGAGGCAATCGAACTGCTTGAGGAGAACTTCGGCGACCGCGTGTTCGCCTCTCGTATCCGCAAGACGATCCGCTTCGCCGAAGCCCCCGTGAAAGGCATGTCGGTGCTGAAGTACGATCCGGACGGTTTGGCCGCACACGCCTATCGGCAGCTCGCGAAGGAGGTCCTGTCCAATGCCAACCGGTAAGCGCGCCAGTATGCGCGAGGGACCGCTGGCGGCCCTGTTCCGCAAGACCGCCCAGGACGTCGACGAGGCGTCCGAGTCGCCGGGAGAGCGCGCGCCCGAGCGTGGCGAGGAGCGTCCGGCTCCGTCCGCGCCCGAGCAGTCGGCTCGCTACGAGCCGGTCGCGTCGCCTGGACCGCCCGTCGAGTCGACGGAACCGCGATATGCGGCAGAGCCCGAGGTCGAGGAGCCGCGCATCCCGCTGCCCCACGAGCGCCTGCGCCACGCCTTTTCCGCCGACATTCCCGAGAACGTGCTCGAGCGTCCCGCCGCGGACCAGCGCCCTGCACCCGAGAAGGATGTGTACGCGGACGCGCTGGGGGCCGGCGACGTCGCGGGCGCACCGAATCGGCGGCTCGGCCCCGTGCTGCGCGTCGTCGGTGTCGGCGGGGCCGGCGTCAACGCGATCAACCGAATGGTCGAGGCCGAGATCGAGGGCGTCGAGTTCCTCGCGATCAACACGGACCTCCAGTCCCTTCAGCAGTCGGCTGCGCACGAGACGCTCCATATCGGCGACTCGATCACCCACGGCCTGGGCTCGGGCTCCAACCCGGAGCTTGGCCGCGCCGCCGCGCGCGAGG
>DATBYI010000563.1:0-9868 GCA_036513815.1 Solirubrobacteraceae bacterium | reverse complement strand
CTTCGATGCCTGACACGGCCCCGAGACAGAGCGCAGCCGCGGTCCTCACCGCCGCCCTCACCGGCCCGATCGCCACCAAGCAGGACAACCCGGCCCTGCCGACCGCGCCCGAGGAGATCGCCTCCGAGGCGCGCGCGGCCTGGGAGGCGGGAGCCACTGTCGTACACGTGCACCTGCGTGATGCCGATGGTCTGCCCACCGCCGACCTCGAGGTCGCACGACGCGTAGTCGGGCTGATCTCGGAGGCGTGTCCCGTGCTCATCCAGCTGTCCACCGGCGTCGGGCTCGGTGTGCCGTTCGAAGAGCGCAGCCGGCTGATCGAGACCCGTCCCGCGATGGCGACGCTCAACGTCTGCTCGATGACCTTCGGCGCCGGGGAGTTCCTCAACCCGCCCGACGGCGTGCGCCGGCTCGCCGTGCGGATGCGCGAGCTGGGCGTCAAGCCGGAGCTCGAGGTCTACGACACGGGGCACCTCGACGCCGCCCTGGCGCTCCACGCCGAGGGCCTCCTCGCCGAGCCGCTCCAGTTCTCGCTCGTCCTCGGAGTGCGCGGCGGGATGGCCGCCACGCCGGAGAACCTCGTCCATCTCGTGCATCGGATCCCGGCTGGCGCGGCGTGGCAGGTGATCGGCATCGGGCGGGCCAACCTGCCGATGACGGCGATCGGCCTGGCGATGGGTGGGAACGCCCGCACCGGGATGGAGGACACGCTTCTGCTCCGCCGCGGCGTTCCGGCCGGCGGCAACGGCGAGCTCGTCGAGCGCCTCGCCGGCGTGGCCAGAGCGCTCGAGCGCCCGCCCGCCGAGCTCGAGGAGACACGGCAGCTGCTCTCGCTGCCCGCCCGAGCCGCCGCACCTAGCACCGTATGACGACGCTCCGATCACCGGGGGTGCAGAGCGAGACCGAGGTAGTGATCGTCGGCGCCGGCCCCGCGGGGCTCGCCACCGCGATCGAACTCGGGCGCCGCGGGATCAGGACGGTCGTGGTCGAGCAGCAGCGTGAGATCGCCGAGGGGCACCCACGCGCGGCCCAGCTTCAGGTCCGGACGATGGAGTTCTTCCGCCGGTGGGGAATCGCCACCCGGCTGCGCGAGCATGGCCTGCTCGCGCCAGAGTTCGGCCCAACCGTCAGCTTCGCGACGAGCATGACCGGCCTCAACATCGCCACCGTGCCGTTCTTCGCCTCCACGGGCGGGCCAAGCGGGACGATCTCGCCCGAGGAGGGCGGCTGGGCGCCCCAATTCCACTTCACGCGCGTGATGGAGGAAGTGGCTCGGTCGCTCGCGAGCGTTGAGGTTCTGCGCGGCTGGCGCTACACCGGCCTCTCCGAAGATCGGTCGAGCGTGACCGCCGAGATCGCGCAGGTCGACGGACCGCTCCGGAGAACGATCACCGCGCACTACCTGGTCGCGGGCGACGGCGGTCAGGGCACGGTTCGGCGCGACGCCGGGATCGAGTACCAGGGCGTGCCGGACCTCTCGCATTGGCTGTACATCCCGTTCCGTGCGCCCGACCTGGCCGCGACCATGACCGTCGACGCCTCGGTGATGTACTTCGTGTTCACGCCGGACGGAACGATGGTCGTGCGACCGATCAGCCGCGAGCGCTGGGACATCCAGCTCGCGGGCTTCGATCCGAGCACGGACGTCGCCTCGCTCGACGTCGACGCGATCGCGCGGGCGGCGATCGGTCCCACGGAGGTTGGCTTCACGGCGGGAACGCCCGCGGTCATCGCACTCCACGACCTGATCACTGATCGGTACACCAGCGGCCGCGTCGTCCTCGCCGGCGACGCCGCGCACCTGATCGTTCACTACGGGGGCCACAACGGCAACACCGGGATTGCGGACGGCGTCAACCTCGGGTGGAAGCTCGCCGCCCTCGTTCGCGGGTGGGGCGGCGCCGGCCTTCTCGACAGCTACGAGGCCGAGCGGCGCCCCGCCGCGCTGCGCACCCGTGACACGGCGATGGCGAGCATGCAGGAGTCCGGGCGGGCGATGTTCGACGCGATCGGGGGCGGCATCCCGACCGGGGACAGCCCGGCGGACCGCGACGCGCTGCGAGCGATCCAGGAGAAGCTGGCGGCGCACGCCGACCTGACCTGGCAGGCGAACGGCGTCACCCTCGACCAGCGCTACAGCGACTCGCCGGTCGTTGTGGCCGACGATGTGACGGTGCCTGAATGGGATCCGCGCGTGCTGGCCGAGGTGGCGGCGGCCGGACACCGCGCGCCACACGTGTTCGAGCCGCCGAACGGGTCTGTCCACGATGCGTTCGGACCGGAGTTCACGCTGCTCCGGCTCGACGCTGCCGGCGACGACGGCGGTGCGCTCGTTCGCGCGGCCGCGGATCGCGGCGTTCCGCTCACGGTCCTGGACCGTGCCGGCGAGCCATACCGCGCGGCGTATCAGGCCGCGCTCACGCTGATCCGCCCCGACGGCCACATCGCCTGGCGCGCGGACAGCTCACCTCAGGATCCGGCCGCCGTGGTCGATCTCGTCCGGGGCGCCGGCGGGTCATCGCTCGGACGCTCGGACTCCCGCGGCCGGGCGGCTCCCGAAACGGCGGTGAGTCACTGATGCGATTCGTCCTCGTCCACGGCGGCACCTCTGGCGCCTTCTGCTGGGCGAACCTGCTTCCGGAGCTCGCCGCCCTCGGTCATGAAGCCGTCGCGATCGATCTCCCCGGCCACGGCGCTCGACGCGAGGAGCGCTCCACCGTCGAGGGATATCGCGACGCCGTGCTCGAGGTCCTCCAGGACGGCGACGTGCTCGTCGGGAACTCGCTCGGCGGCTGCATCGTGACCGTCGCCGCCGACGCCGCCCCGCAACAGCTCCGTCACCTGATCTTCCTCGCCGGCGGACCGGCGGTCGACGGCAAGGCGTTCAGCGGGAGCGCCCGGATCGACCACTCCGCCTACGTCGAGGAGGTCGAGACAGCCCACGGCCCGGCTATCGCCTACACGCGCGAGGGCGCGCAGTACCTCTTCTACAACGACTGCACCGACGCCGACTTCGAACAGCTCTTCCCTCAACACGCCCCGCAGCAACTCGAACCGCTCACCACACCGATCTCGCTCTCCCGCTTCCCGGACATCGGCGCGCCCAGCAGCCTCATCCTCTGCACACTCGATAACACCGGCGTCAACGATGGCACCGAGTCCTATCTGGAGCGCATCCGCGCCGAGCAGGCATACGTTCTCGACGCGTCGCACTCCCCGTTCGTCAGCCGGCCCCGCCCCACCGCGGAACTTCTCGTCAGGGTGGCGAACCGCGGCTGACGATCAGTCTGGTGGTGGCGAGGACGAACCGATGACCTCGTCCGCCAACTCGAGGCCGTGATCGAGCGCCGCCACGAGCCGTTCGAGATCCTGGTCCTCTGAGATCAGCGGAGGCGCGAGGAACAGACATCCCTCCTCGCCACTGGTGAGGATCAGCGCCCCGGCGTCGGCGGCGCGAACCGCCACGCGCGTCGCGAGTGGCTCTTCGGTGGTGTCCGCTCGCCACTGCCGCCAGTCGCTGCCGTGGAGCTCAACGCTCCAGTGCAGACCCCGGCCGTCGATCCTCTGGACACTCGGGTGCGCCGCGGCCACCTCGCGAAGGAGCCGTTCCATCACGCCGTCGAGCCTCGCCACGTGCTCGACGAGTCCGTCACGGGCGAGCACGGCCAGATGGGCGCGGATCGCGGCACACGCAATCGGGTGACCGCGGAATGTGCCGGCGGTCTGCCAGGTGGATCCGTCGATCCGCTCCGCCAGCTCGCGCGAAATCACCACCGCGGCTGCCGGCGCGGCGCCGGCCCCGATCCCTTTGCCGAGCGTCACGATGTCGGGCCGTGTCATACCGGTTTGGAAACCGAACCAGCGGCCGGATCGACCGAGGCCGGTCACGACCTCGTCGGCGATGAACAGCGCGCCGGCGTTCCGCGCCGCGGTGGCGATGCGATCCTGGTGTCCAGGCGAGGCGTAGATCGCACCCTGGGTGTAGTCGAGGATCACGGCGGCGGCATCCGATAGCTCGGCCTCGGCGCCGGCGAGTTGCTGGGCGTCGCGCTCGGGATCGGGAGCGACCGGGCCGATCCGTTCGCCGATCGGGCCGGGCAGCTCGACGACGCTCACCGTCCTCGGAACCGCGTCGACTCCGCCCCGACTCCAGGAGAGCCCTCCGTGCCACTGCGGCTGCACGGTGAGATCGCGCGCGAGGCCGACCGCGCCATGGTATGCGCGCTCACGCGTGGCGAGCTTGCTGCGTCCCGTGATCGCCTGGGCCAGTGACAGCGCGAGATCGTTCGCCTCGCTGCCGCTCAGGCAGAAGCGCACGCCGCCGAACCAGTCCGGCTCCTCCGCGAATCCGATCTCGGCGAGGTCGCGCACGGCCTCGTCGCGATCGACCCAGTCCCAGCCCTCGTGCACGATCGGGTTGTCGGCCGCGTTTCGCATCGCCCGGACGATGTCCGGATGACGATGCCCGAGCGGCGCGCCCGTGTTTGTCCCATCGATCATCCGGCGGCCATCGCTGAGGATCAGGTGAATCCCGTCCCCGTCGACGACGCGGCCGAAACGGCCCCGGCTCGCCTCGAACCCGGTCCACTTGGGCGCCCAGGGCATGGTGTCGGTCATGCTCACGCTCCTCTGACGAAAGGCTGAAACCTCACCCGAAGTCCGGCTCCTCGGGCAGCTTGTACCAGCGGACTCGCTCGCCGATCCGTGCCCGCAGTCCCCAAGACCGCGATTTGGGAGCCTGCTCGAGTGCCTCGAGAAGCCTCCCCATCCGATCGGCGGCGGTCGTGAACTCGCCTAGCTGGGTTGTGAACTCCTGTGCCCGGCGCGTCACCCCGGTGACGGTGCGCCACAGTCCCCAGTCCGACCCGGTCAGGCCGGTGAGACGCGTCACGTTGATCGCACGGTCATCCTCGCCGAGGTCGTGGTCTGACAGGAGAGCCACGATGTCGCGGAAATCCTTGTCGGTCGTCTCGACCACCTGCAGCTTGGTCAGCAGCAAATCCGCCAGTGGCAACGTCGGTGGCGCCAGCCCGAGCCGATCCCGAAAATCGAGCTGATGGCACATCTCGAACCGGTCGATGAACACATCGAGCCGGCGCCGGTTGGCGTCGTCGTAGAAGAACAGACGCGTGCCGCCGTGAACGGCGTTCAGCTCGTCGAGACCGCGGTACCCCTGGCCGGTCAGGAAGGACTGCAGCTTGCGCCGCTCGCGCCCGCGCGCGACGACGTCGATGTCGTGATACTCGCGCCGGAGCGCGGGTGACCGGGCGGTTGGGCATCTCAGCGCGATCGCGGCGCCGCCCAGCAGGCGCACCGCCACCCCCTGCTCGTCGGCGCTTTCGGCCAGTCGAGCGGCCTCGATCAAGATGTCGGCCGCGGGCGCGCTAGGCCGAACGGCACTCATCGTGCCCCCCCCGCGGGACTTTGCCGCGCCTAGGTTCCAACCTCGGCTCGCTGGGTCTGCGGATAGTCAAGTGCCTGCACCTCTCGTCCGGTTCGATCGTACAGGCCGACCAGAGCCGGAGCCCCTGAGCTGATGCCGTCGACGACCGCGAGACGACCGGAGTTCGAGCGATAGATCTGGGTGCGAACGCCGAGGACCACGCTGTCGCCGACGCGTGGCCGGGGACCGAGGCGCGGGCGCAGCCGCAGGTACATGTAAGAGCTTGGATCCGAGCGGACGAACTCCGGTGGGTCCGCCCAGATCCGCTGGTCGGCGATCGTCTCGGGATCGGGTCCGCACACGGCGAGCAGCGCGTCGTACATGACGGCGTTCCAGAACCCGATCGTGTGGTTGGCCACCAGTCCGTGCCCAAACGCGTAGGCGTTCTCGCCCACCTCGTAAGCGACCTCCGACACCCACGCCAGAGCCGGCACCTCCTCGAGGTCCTCGAAGAAGTGACCCGTGGTCGAACCGACGAAGGCGTGCCCGGGTTCGACGTGGGTGGCACCGCAGGACGCCACCAGTTCGGCGCTCGAGGCGCAGCAGTTGCCCGCGGCGTTCACCTGGCCGAGACTCAACCCGCGGTCCTCGAGCGCGGCGCGAGCGCGCTCCAGCGTCCGCATGTTCGGCGTCACGACCCAGCGCCTTTCCCGCAGGTCGTACCGCACGACCGGGTACGACGTGATCCCCTCGAGCCTCAACCCTGGGGTCGCGTCGACGGCCTCGGCGACGTCGAGCAGCTCCGACTCCGGAGTACCGCCGCCGACGAGGTCGCGCGCGATGTCCTCGGCGCCCAGCGGTCGCAGGAGGATCGCCTGGACGCGTCCCGCTCTCACCGCCGCCGCCCCGAGCTCAGCCGCTCGCTCCAGGGAGTACACCGTCACGACCTCCGGTGCGACCCGCACCACCCAGTCGACGTCGCCGGCGGCGGGCTGGCCCAGGTGCCCGATGTGACCAACGCGGAAGCCATTCGCGTCGAGCGCCGCGGCCTCCTCGATGTCGAGCGCGATCGCAGCTTCGAAGCCGGCTTCGACGATCGCCTCGCACACGGCAGGGCAGCGCCCGAACTGCTTGGGCTCGTAATACGCCTCGAGGCCGTGCCGTGAGAACGCGGTCCGCAGCACCCTGGCGTTTGCTCGTACGGCGTCCAGGTCCAGCACGTAGGTGTCGGGTGGAATCACCCGCTCGCGGTGAAGGCGCGCCGCGACACGCGGCAGCTCCGGGTTGCGGCGGAGCATTGAGTCGAGCAGGTCCACGGGGCAGTCAGTGGGCGAACCGGCGGGCTTTCACCCTTCGGTGTAGAGGTGCCGCTCGACGTGCTCGGGAGTGATGTCGATGAGGACGCCGTGCAGGCGTCCTGACGCGTAGTCACTCCCCGGGTTGATGCACAGCGTCCGTCCCAGCCGAGCCTCACCCTTCGATTCGTGGATGTGGCCGTGGAGTCCCAATCGCGGCTGGAACTGTTCGATCGCCGCTCGTACGGCCGTACTGCCAACCGGGATCTCGACCGGCACACCATGCTCGACGATGGGGCGGAAGTCGTCGTCGAGCTTCTGCACGGTATCGATCCCGGTCGCGTACGGCGGGACATGGATGTTGAAGATCGCCGATTCGGGCTCCTCGAGCTGGCCGGCTAGCTCGCTGACGCGCGCCGCGATCTCCTCCTCGCTGAACTCTCGCGCGCTATGCCACGGCGTCGGATTGGACCAGGCGAGGCTGAGCAACTCGACTCCGTTGGCCAGCCTCACGACCTGCCCGTCGACGTTGCGGATGGTGTCGCCGTCGCCGAGATACTCGTCGATGTAGTACTCGTCGTCGTTGCCCGGTATCACCAGGCAGACCCGCCCGGTCCCGCGCAACCGCTCCGCCGCGAGCCTGGTCCAGCCGCTCACCTGCTCGATCATCGTCTTGCGAAACGCGTCGCGCTGGCCCTCGGTGCTCTGCTCGAGCCGTGTGAATTCCTCGGGGGTGGTCTCCACCGAGTAAAACCCGGCGCGGCTGATCGCCGTGCGCAGGAGCTCGAGCTCCTCTTCGTTCGCACAGGTCCGCACCTGCCCGTGAAGGTGGCCCCGCCACGTCCCATCTTCCTGGCGGACGATCGGCACGAGCGCCTTGCCCGTGATATCCCCGCCGAGGATCAGCACGTCCGCCTCGTAGTGAGCCCCGGCGTTGATGAACTTGCGGAAGCACACATCCGAGCCGTGGATGTCGCCGCAGTAGAACAGCCGCAGCCTTTTCGTCGCGGCCGCCGGTGCGGCGCTCCGGCGCGAGCGGAGCGAGATCATCATTCGGGCGGGATCTCGGTGAGCACCGCGCTGAGATTTATGCCCTGCCGCGTGTACGAGGCCCGCAGCCAGAAGTAGACGATCGCGCCCCAGGCGAAGCAGACGACCAGGGCGACCACGGACTTCCAGTTCAGCGGTCCGATCCCAAGCGGCTTCACGATCGCCAGCACCACGATCAAGAGCGCGAACGCCGCCGACAGCACCGCGACGATGCTGATGAGAGGCGCGCCGAGCACCCGCCGCGTCAGCGTGCGGGGACCCGCGTCCCATATGTCGCGATGGCGGTAGACGAGCGACAGCACCGCGATGCTGATCACCACGTAGACGATCGCGAGTCCGAGCGTGCCGTTGCTCCAGACCGCCAACACCGACGTGAAGGTCGCGAGGCTGAACACCGCGGCGATCGAGATCGCCGTCGCCAGGATCGCCACGCCGGGAGTTCCCCACCGAGACAGGCTGCGGATTCCGTGGGGAAGGATCCGGTCGAACGACAGCGCGAACAGGATGCGCGAGGTGGTCATCAGGTAAACGGTGATGAGGCCAATCTCCGCAAATATCGGAACCAGGTCGATGATGAAGTGCACGACCGAGCTTCCGGTGAGCATGTTCGTGTACAGCGTCATCGACGGCCCGTCCGGCACGGTGTAGAGACTCGCGTGCTGGGTGGAGAGGAAGTTCGCGGCCCCGAGGAAGCGCGCCCCGAGTACGCCGTTCGCCGCGATCGCCGTCACCAGGTAGAACAGCATCACCAGCGTTGCCGACCCGTACACCGACCATTTGATCGTCTTCGAGACGCTGCGCAGCTCGCCGGCGGGATACGCCGCCCACGAGAAGCCCCAGATCAGCAGCGCCGCATACGGAAGCGCTCCCAGCGTGTTGCCGACGCTGAAGCCGCCCGTATAACCGACCTTCGTTCCGGCGGCTATCACCGACTGGTAGGTAGCTTTCCCCTTGTAAGTGCTGTTGAACGCTGCGATGAAGTCGTGGTTGCTGTGAGTGAGCAGTACCACCAGCGCCACGACCAGCGTGAACACTCCGCCCACGAAGCACACGCTCAGTATTCGAGCTCCTAGCCGCGTGCTCCAGATCACCGCCGCGGTGAGGATCGCGATCAGGATCATGCCGATCAGGTAGAAGTGGCCCTTACCGCTGGCGATGGTCACGTTGGCGAAATGCTCGAGCCCGTGCCAGCTCACCATCTGGCCAAACGACGCCAGTGCGGCTTGGAAGCTGCCCGTGGAGAACGTCGCGGCCCAGAAGGCGGGAAACGTCGCAAAGAGCAAAAACTCGGCGCCGCCGATCGACGCGCCGACGGCGGGATGGACGAGGCGCGACGTAAATACATAGTCACCCCCGGTTCGGGGCATCGAGCAGACCAGCTGCACGTAACACGCCCCAAGCAGGAAAGATGAGATCAGGCCCAGGAGCAACGTTGCGGGGAGATAGGCCCGCGGAAACACGCCCAACATGTAGAAGAACGCGATGAAGCCTCCGCCGATCGCGATCGAACCGACCGCGATCGCCAGCGCGCTCCAAGGCCCGATCTGGCGCACCAGTCCCGTCGCGTCGCGGACGAAGGTGCCGGTGGGGGAGATCCCCTCCATCGCCCCTACGCCGGTGGCCTGATCCTGAGACGTAGTCATCGGTCCGATCCTTTCCTATTGACAGAGGATTCGCGGAGCCTCGTGGTGCCTTCGTGGTCGACTGTTCCGTGTTCGTCGACCATCACCGCGTAGACCGCTTCGGCGCGAGCGGGCGACATGTACCCCTCGGCAACATCGGCGGCGACGGCGTCGGGATCTCGGTCGAGCGGGTCACCGTAACCCGCTCCCGAGCAGCAGATCGAAACGATCGACTCGCCCTCCGACACGGTCACCTGCGCGCAGTTCGGTAGATCCTCCAACGCTCCCGAGGTGGTACGGCGTTGCGCGCGGGCGGGCTGGCCTGGATGTCCGCCGCGGACTCCGCGCGGCGGATTGAGCGAGCCGTCGCTCGCGTAGATCACGTTCAGCTCGGAGCCCGTCGGTCCGAACTCCGCGCGCGCGGCGGGGGCGCCGCGCATCCGCCCCGCGCCCTCGGTGTCGATCAGCAGCTCCTGACTGTGGACCAGGATCGGAAAGCGCAGCTCGTCGAGTTCGAC
>DATBYI010000562.1:0-6805 GCA_036513815.1 Solirubrobacteraceae bacterium | reverse complement strand
CCTGGGTTCGCGCCTGACACTTACTAACATCAAGTAAGTGCTGCTTTCCGTCCTCGATCAATCGCCCATCTCCGAGGGGTCGACCGGCGCCGACGCGCTTCACAACACGATCGACCTGGCCAAGCTCGCCGACGAGCTGGGTTACCACCGCTACTGGGTCGCCGAGCACCACGGTGGCCCGATGCTGGCCGGACCGAGTCCCGAGGCGCTGATCGGTCCGATCGCCGCGGCCACCGACGCAATCCGGGTCGGCAGCGGCGGCGTGATGCTGCCCCACTACAGCCCGCTCAAGGTGGCCGAGACGTTCTCGGTGCTCGCGGCGCTCTTCCCGGGGAGGATCGACCTCGGGATCGGCCGGGCCGCCGGCACCGACCCGATGACCACTTTCGCGCTCCAGCGCGACCGCCGGCAGGCCTCCCCGGATGACTTTCCTCAGCAGCTGGGCGAGCTCCTGGCCTACCTCGACGACACGCTTCCCGAGGACCACCCCTTCAATCGCCTCGCGGCCACGCTCCCGGGCCGTCCAGAGCTCCCGGTTCCCTGGCTCCTCGGCTCATCTCCGCAGAGCGGAATCTGGGCCGCGCAGCTCGGCCTCCCCTACGCGTTCGCCGACTTCATCAACGCCGAGGGCGCAGAGATCGCCCGGCACTACCGGGAGCATTTCGACCCGAGCCGAGACCTCAAGGCGTCCCGGACCGCGGTCGCCGTCTGGGCGCTGGCCGCGCCGACCGAAGACGAGGCCGAATACCTGTCGACGAGCAGCCGCATGGCGTTCACGCTGCTGCGGCGGAACCGCCTCATCGCGGTCCCGCCACCGGACGAGGCGGTCGAGTTCCTCAAGCGCGAAGGCAAGTCTTTGAACGGCGCCCGACCGGGACGGCGCTCGATCCTCGGCACCCCCGAGAAGGTGCGAGCCGACATCGAGACGGTGGCGTCGGAGTACGGGGCCGACGAGGTGATCGTGGTCACGATCACCCACGACCACCAGGCGCGCCGGCGCTCCTACGAGCTGATTGCCGAGGCCTTCGGCCTCGAACCGCGACGGGTCGTGGGGATGGTCGGCGGCGCCTGACGGCGGCGCCTCAGGACTGAAGCGCTCGCGTCGCCGCGCTGACCAGCTGCTGCGCCGTCGCGTCGCCGACATCGCCGAGCGGCATGAACCGCGGCACGCTGAGGTTCGCGTCCAGCTGGAGCGCGATCCGCGTGCTCGTTCCGCCGTCCACCCGCCACGTCACGTTGAAGCGCTCCCCGTCGGAGGGCTCGTGTGGGACCCGGGTCAGCGCGATCCTTCCGGCCGGATCGACCTTCACGTCGAACAGCAGGTCGAAGTCGCGCGTCAGCGGCCCGCGCTCGACGTGGAGCTTGGTGCGCGCCTTCGTGGGGTGTCCGTCGGCATCGCGCTCGAGCACGTCGGCCGCCTTGACCACGTCCGGCGCCCAGCTCGGGTAGCCCTCGATCGCCTCGAGCAGCGCGATCGCCTGCGCCGGCGTGGCGACGGTGGTGGCGGATGCGCTCCCGGTCAGCTCCTTCATGCGGCTGTCAGGTTAATGAATTTGCCGCGGCGCCTGACGGCGGCGCCTCATTCGGAGGTGGCGGTCTCGAGCGAGCGCCCCGTCGCCCTGATGCCGAACAGAATGAGTCCGCCGGCCAGCACGCCGCTGATCGCCATGACCAGGAACGAGGCGGAGAATCCCCACGCCGCGTTCGCGCCGAGCACGATGAGTGGCGCCAGCGCTCCGCCGATGTGCCCGAGACCGTCGCTCAGGGCAACGCCAGTCGCGCGTGCGTTGGTCGGAAAGTGCTCCGCCGTGTACGTGTACAGCATCGGTACGAGCAGGCCGATCGTCATCGACGCGATGAAGCCGAACACGATGATGATCGCCGGCGAAACGAAGTAACCAATCACGAACAGCGAGATCGCCCACGCCAGCGCGAATAGCGCCGTCGAGTACTTGCGCTCGAATCGGTCACTGAAGTGGGTGGTCGCGTAGGCGCCGATCAGGAACCCGATGCCGGACACAACCAGATAGGTGGTGCTGTCGGCGAGGCTGTAACCCTTGTCGGTGAACAGTGTCGGCGCCAGCGTCAGCCAACCGTAGTTGCCGATGTAGTAGACGAACCAGATCGCAACGAACAGGGCCACGCGCCCGACCATCGGGCGGCGGACGAGCGCCATGATCGGGACACGCTCGGCCGGCGCCTCGTCGGCCACGGGCTCTGGCTCGGGCAGCCGGTCACCATCGATGTTTTCCAGCGCGGTCTCTTCGGCCGTCTCCACGAGCTCGCGGGCCTCGTCGGTGCGGCCCTGCGAGACCAGCCAGCGCGGCGAGGGCGGTAGGCCGCGGCGCATGAACAGGATCGTCAGTCCGCCCACCGCACCAATCAGGAACATGATCCGCCAGCCGGCGGCAAAGTTCGGGACGAGCCCGCGCGCGATGAACGGCACCACCGAGAACCCCGCGTACGCCGCGGTCGTCGCCCAGCTCGTGTAGCGGCCACGCAGCCGCGCCGGCGACAGCTCGCCGATATAGGTGGTGACCGCCGCGATCTCGGCGCCGATGCCGAGGCCGGCGATGAACCGGAAGACGATCAGCTCGGTGACGTTGGTGCTGGCCGCGGCGAGGGCGGTTCCGAGCGAGAAGACCGCCACCGATATCCCGAGGCTGAGCTTTCGGCCCCACTTGTCGGCGACCATCGAGTCGGCGAACGCGCCGATGATGTAACCGATCAGGCTGCTCGTCACCGACAGGGTGACTGTCGCCTTGGAGACGTGGAACTGAGTCGCGATGACCGGTGCCGCGAACGAGATCGTGACGATGTCGAAGAAGGCGAAGAAGTAACCCGCGCCCACGATCCACAAGAGCTTTCGCTCATAGGGCCAGACCGGGATCCGGTCAAGCCGCGCGGTGACGCTGGCCCTCCCACTGTCGTCCCTCCCAGGCGAACGTCCGGTCCTCCTGCCGTGCGGAGCTACGTGTGACATTCGGTGCAACCTCCTATCGGGCGGGCCATCAGGCGCCGCCGACCATCCCTCACCGAATGCCTACCCGCCACCGCCGCGCCAAAAACTGGCACCCGTCCGCCGGCGGGTCACCTACCGCGCGTGGACCCTCACCGTGCTCCCGCCCGCGCCCGTGCGCACCTCGACGAGGTCGCACAGCTGATTGACCATCCACAGGCCCAGTCCGCCCACTCCGGCCAGTCCGCGCCTGCGACCGGCCAGCGGGTCACCGATGCGCCCGTCGTCCTCGACCTGGCAGATGAGTTTTCCCGGCTCGGTCCAGACGCGGAGCATCCCGCCGGTTCCCGCGTGCTTGACAGAGTTCGTGGTCAGCTCGTTGACGGCGAGCATGAGCTCGGCGACCCGCTCGCGGCGCAGTCCCGCCGCCGCCGCCTGTTTAGCCACCACGCTGCGCACGCGCCCGAGATCCTCGGCCTCGAATGGGACCGCCAGCGACTCAGACGGTGGATCGGGCAGCGGCGCGTCGCACGCGGCCGGCGGAACTGGGCCGGTGTAGGACGGGCTCGGCTCGCCACGGCCTTCGCGCACGAGCGCGGGATGGGTGCGCTCGGCGTCGGCTAGCACCTCGTCGTCGAGCCCGACGGCGTCGTACGGGCACAGCACAGAGACCTCGCCCGCGGGCCAGGCCCGGTTGATCAGCGCCTCGTGGCGGGTGGCCTCGCGGATCTCCTCCGGCGTGCGCCCGGGCCAGATCGGCTCGGCGACATAGTGAAGCCGTCCCGGGCGCCGCTCGATGATCGCCTGCACGGAGTCGATGATTCGGCCCGGGTTGCGCCCCAGCTCGGCCATGTCCAACAGCTCGACCCCCGCGGTACCGGCGTCACCCAGCTGATCGCGCAGGAGCCCCAGCCGCGGGCCGGGGACGGCGATCGCCACCGGCTCGCCGGCGCCGAGCGCCGGGGCGATGAACCCGGAGATCCCGTCCAGATACTCCCGGCGGTCCCGGTAGAACAGGGCTCGATGCGCCTCCGCCGCGGCCACGACGCCTAGTATCCCCAGGCGGCCGCGCCGGTACACCACTCCTCGCCGGACAAACAGCCGGATGGTGGCGAAGCGCCGGTCAGGCGTCCGGTGACGAGTCGCCCGCGGTGAGCAGCTCTTCGGGCTCGTCCACGATGGTCAACAGGTCGCGCACGCCGGTCAGCGTGAGCACCCGTTCAACCTGGTCGGCTCCGCGCACGAGCGCGAACCGTCGGCCCGTCTCGTGCGCGCGTTGATGGGCCGCCAGCAGCACCCGCAGCCCGGTCGAGTCCATGAAGTCGATCTGCCTAAGATCCAGGATGACGAGTTCGACGCCCGCCCCGAACGCGCCGTTGAGCCGTTCCTCGAGCTCGGGACTCGTGCGCAGATCGAGCTCACCGCTGACCGTGAGGATCTCGGCATCCCCATGCCGACGCTCTTCTACGCTGAAATCGCTGTTCACGAGTACCTCGCCATCCCCCAAACTTGCCCGCCAACCGAACCAAACTGAAACCTAGCACCCGTAGGAACGGCGGGCGCAGCGGCGCTCACGCGAGAGGCCGCCACTCGGTGCCGAGGATCCGCTGACCGCTCGAGTCCGCCACCGCGAGGTGCAGAGCTGGCGCGACGACGATCTCCGGAGACAAAAGCGAGACCGTCGCGGGGACGTCGTCGGGCACCATGCCGGTGTCGGTCGCGCCGCCCGGGGCGAGGAGGTTGATGTGAACCCCGGTTCCCTCGAGGTCCTCCGCCCAGGATCGCGTCATGGCCTCGAGCGCCGCCTTCGAGGCGCCGTAGGGCGAGAAGCCTCGCCGCACCATCGTCTCCTGGTTGATCGTGACGTTGATGATGCTCCCGCTCCCCGCGGAGAGCATGTGCCGCACAACCGCGCGTGACATGAGGAACACGCCGATGATGTTCGTCTCCATCACGAGCCGCCACGCCTCGGGATCCGCCTCCCAGAACGGCATGGGATCGCTCATGAAACGCTCATTGACGAATCGCATCCCACGCGCCGCGTTGTTGACGAGCACGTCGATCCGCCCGCGAATCGCCAGCGCGCTGTCTACGAGTCGATCCACGTCGCCGTCGGCGGTCACGTCGGCCTGGACGGCATGAATGGTGCCGGGAAGGGCATCGGCGGCTGCCACGACGTCGTCGGCCTCGTCGCGATTGCGCGCCACGCTGATCACGACGTCGGCGCCCGCCTCGGCGTAGCCGAGCGCGATCGCCCGCCCGATCCCGCGGCCTCCACCGGTCACGATCGCCACCCGCTCGCGCAGATCGACTCCCGGACCGCTGGCCCCGGCGCCGGTCAACGAGACCGGCTCGGGCTCAATTGCACAGGACGCAGCGGCCGGTCGCGCACGAGCAGGTCGGCAGCTGTGCGGCGAACCTCTCGGGATGCCACTGGCCCAGCCACTCGACGGCGACGCGCTCGCTGCGATCCTCCGGGCTGCCCGGCCTGAACGCGCCGAGGATCAGCGCCTCGAGCCGGCTCGAGTCGGACCCGCCTCCCGGCGCGGCGGAATCGATGTGATAGCGGAGTTCCTCGCGAGTCATGATCAGAGGTTCGACCCGGGGACGCGGCATCCTGGGTCTCCCGGCGCGCATATACCCGTTTTTGCGTATCAATCATCACACGCCGGTCTCGGCACGCTCCGTTGCACCGCCGCGGCGCGCCGCCGTAGCCCGCTCGTAGGCCATCTGGAACAGCTCAAGGGCGCGCTCCGCCTCCTCGGGGGAGCGGATGGACACGGTGATCCAGCCCGATTCCGGCAGGACGTGATGCGGGTGGGCCCTCCCCTCGGCGACCAGCTGATCGCGCACGCGACGGGGGAACGGCAGGTCTGCGATCCGATCGCCGTGTAGGTGGCCGAGCTCGCGGCGGCCGAGCCGGAACTCGATCCCGCCGAAACGGTGCGGCGCGGCCTCGACTCCGGGCCACGACCGCACGGTGGCGGCGATTTGCTCTCCGGTTGAGTGGGGGTTCATGCTCGCCAGCGTAAGGCCGTCGGCGCCACCTCACCAGAGGCAATTCGTCGTAGGACCTATGGTCCCGTGGTCCCATGCCCGAACGCACCAGCTTTGATGCCGTGATCGTCGGCGGGGGCCACAACGCCCTCGTCGCCGCCACCATGCTCGCTCGCGCCGGCCGCTCGGTGCTGATGCTCGAGCGGCGTGAGGAGCTCGGTGGCGCCGCCGTGTCGGCCTCGCTCTTCCCCGGCGTCGACGCGCGGGTCTCGCGTTACTCGTACCTGGTGAGCCTGTTCCCCCCGGACCTGCTGCGAGACCTCGGGGTGCGGCTCGAGCTGCGCCGCCGGCGGATTCCCGCGTATCCACCCGTCGACGCCGACCCCGAATGGATGGGGATGCTCGCGCGGGTCGCCGAGCGCGCCTTCCCCACGCTGACCGAACCGCTGCGCTCCCGTGAGGAGATGCGCCGGCTGATCGACGATGACGGCGTCTGGGCGTCGCTGTTCGAGGCGCCGCTGGCGGACATGCTGGAGCGGACGTTCGCCTCGGACATCACTCGCGGAACGATCCTCACAGATGCGCTGATCGGCACGTTCGCGTCGGCCGACGACCCGTCGCTGCGTCAGAACCGCTGCTTCCTCTATCACGTGGTCGGCGGGAGCTGGGACGTGCCGGTGGGCGGGATGGGCGCGCTGTCTGCCGCGTTGGCGGACGCCGCGCGTGGCGCCGGCGCGCAGCTCGTGACGCGCTCCGAGGCGGTCGCGATCGGCACCGACGGACGCAGCGCCGAGGTGACCTGCGCCGACGGTCGCCGCTACGGCGCTCGACACGTGCTGGCCGGCGTCG
>DATBYI010000561.1:0-2772 GCA_036513815.1 Solirubrobacteraceae bacterium | reverse complement strand
TGTCGAGTAGCTCTTCGTCGGTTAGACGCGCCAGCTCGCGCGTTTGCGTCGTGGTCATCGGATCTCCAGCCTGTGGATTTCAAGCCGCGAGGTCCGTACGGGAGGGCCGCAGAGAGGCGTCCCTTGCGTCGTCCGACACGTGTATCGCCGACCCGGTCCGGCCATGGGGCCCGATCGGGAGTGGCGCCGAGCTGCTTTGGGGTTTGCCGCCGCCGACTACGTTGGGGAGAGGTACTGCATAACTTATGCTCGCATATTGCCGAACTAATGTCAAGTTTTTACGCACGTGTTGTGGGTAGAGTGCACGCGTCTTGCCTAAAAAACGCGCACTTCCATCCGTCCGTTCCGATACGCTCATCGTGCTTTGACTCGCGCTCGCGGCATCTACAGCATCGGGGCCGTCGCCCGGCTGCTTGGTCTGTCTCCGCCGGCGATCCGGAGCTGGGAGGATCGCTACGGACTGATCGTGGCCGAGCGCAGCGAAGGCGGGCGCAGGCTCTACACGCGCGATCACCTTGAACAGCTGCGATTCGTCAAGGAGCGTGTCGACGAGGGACTGTCCGCCGCGGATGCACATCGCCTGCTGGCCGAACGTCAAGCCGGCACGCAGCCGATCGTGAACGGGGGGACGCCGAATCCACGCGCGGGAGCGCTGATTCTGTTGGCGGACAGCGATCGACATGGCGCGCAGCTCAACGACTCCGTCCTCCGTGCCGGGGGCTACGAGGTCGAGATCGCACTGACCGCAGAGGACGCAGAGGAGAAGTTCGCCACGCGGGATCCCGACCTGTCGATCATCGAGCTGATGATCTCCGGTGGCGTCGGCCGAGCGCTGTGCCAACGGCTCAAGCAGTCGCGCCGGACGCCGGTGCTGTGCATCTCGAGCTTGGATCTCGGCGAGCAAGCGCTGGCCGCGGGCGCGGATGCCTTCCTCAAGAAGCCGCTCGAGCCACTGGAACTCGCGGCGACCGTGAAGGGCCTAATCGGTCGTCGCGGACTCGTGGGCAAAGAGGCCAGCGCCGCTGATGAGTGAGCGGTTCTCAAGCGGCAACCGACACCTGGACACGGTCCTCGGTGGGGGGCTGCCCGCGAACGCGGTCAACATGATCATCGGTCTTCCGGGCAGCGGCAAAACAATCCTCGCGGAGCAGTTCATGTTCCACAACGCGTCCCCGCAACGGCCGGGCGTGTATCTCTCGACGGTCTCAGAACCGCTTGAGAAGATTCTGCGCTACGGGCAAAGCCTTGACTTCTTCGACGCCGAGGCGATCGGGACGAGCTTGTTCTTCGACGACCTGGGGCAGACGCTCAACGAGGGCGGACTCGACGATGTTCTCGCCCGCCTTCGAGGCCTGATCACAGAGCGCCGACCAGGCATGATCGCGATCGACAGCTTCAAGGCGCTATCGGCCTACGCGGCGACCCCGCGCGCCTTCCGTCACTTCCTGCATGAGCTCGCCGGCATCTTCACGGCCCTTCCGGCGACCGTGTTCTGGGTCGGCGAATATGGTCGGGACGAGATCGTGACCGCCCCGGAATTCGCGGTCGCGGACGGAATCATCTCGCTCACCACGCGCCGGGAAGCCGAACGCGCGATCCGGCACCTCGAGGTCCTCAAACTTCGCGGCACGGGATTCATGTCAGGTGAGCACGCCTACAGGATCGCCCAGGACGGCCTGCATGTCTTTCCGAGGCTCGCGGAGAGCGTCCCCGTCGAGACCTACGAGTTGCAGGCCCAGCGCATGTCCTCCGGTATTCCCGCCATCGACGAGATGCTGGTCGATGGCTACTGGCCAGGTGCTTCCACCCTGGTTGCTGGGCCGTCGGGGTCGGGAAAGACGCTCATGGGGCTGCATTTCGTCTTCAACGGCGCTGCCGCGGGACAGCCTGGGATCATCGCAACCCTTCAAGAGAACAACACCCAGCTCGATCGCGTCGCCACGGGCTTTGGCTGGTCGCTGGGCAACCAATCGGTCGAGCTCATGTACCGCTCACCCGTGGACCTCTATCTAGACGAATGGGTCTACGAACTTCTCGACGTCATCGAGCGGACCGGTGCGCGCCGAGTATTCATCGACAGCCTCGGAGACCTGCGGCGCGCAGCCGTGGACGAACTGCGCTTTCGCGAATATCTCTACTCACTGCTGCAACGCTGCGCAAACCACCAGATCAGCGTCATGATGACCCAGGAAATCCCAGCGCTGTACGGCACCTCCCACCTGTCGGAGGACGGCGTCTCCCACATCTCCGACAACGTCATCCTGCTGCAGTTCGCGCCTCGCGATGCGCAACTACGGCGTGCCGTTACGGTGCTCAAGACGCGCGCGACCAGACACGATCCCGAGGTCCGTGAGTTCAGCATCACGCCGGACGGGATCGTGCTCGACGCGCCGCTCGGCAACTCCACGCGGTGACGCCCGGCATCAATGCCGTTTGCACAAGCGCTGAGCCCGCCATTTGACGGGCCGTTCGCCGGCCCTGCTGGCATCCGACTACCATCCCTACGGATGGTGGTAAGATGGTTGGGAGATGGAGCCGAGTGAGGCTGTTTCGAGAGGAAAGCCCGATCGCGACAAGAGCGAAAAGATCACGATCAACGTCGGACTAGTCGATCTGGGTGAGATTGACCTCCTCGTCGACGAGGGCTTCTTCGCCAATCGCACGGACTTCATCCGTACCGCGATCAGGCGACAGCTCGAGAGCCGGTCGACCGCTGTGGACCGAACTGTGGCCCGGCGCGAGTTGACGCTCGGGAGCCAGCACTACAGCCGT
>DATBYI010000560.1:0-2777 GCA_036513815.1 Solirubrobacteraceae bacterium | reverse complement strand
CCTGGCTCAGAGCAGGTGCGGGGCATCGTCTATGCCGACCAGAACGGCGCCCCCGGCGCGCTCGTCGCGGCGACGAAGCCGGTGACGATCCGCCGCACGAGCGCGTCGACGCTCTACCCGCTGTTCTTCCCCCAGGCGCTCGACCTCAGCCCTGGCACCTACTGGCTCGGGCTGCTGACAGGCGGCGACTCGGGCGTCGCTGGAGTCCTCGTCTTCCCAACTCGACACTCAGCGCCGGCGAACAGCAACGCCTTCGCCGCCGGCCCGAGCAACCCGTTCGGGCCGATCGCCAGCGTCGCCAACGCCCAGATGACACTGCTCCTGCACTACCAACTCGCGCCCTGAAGAACGGGACGGGGGGTTCCGCTGCTTCTCGGACCCGGCAGGCGCTGCTGTCCGACGCCCAGTCACCCCGTCGGACCACAACTCCCGGCCTGGTTCGGCGAGGAGCAGCCACGCGCGCGTGGCGACTCGCGTCGCCCCTCCAGCCGCGTCGCGGCTGTCTCGGCGAACCGGGCCATTGGCCGCTCCTTTCGACACATCGCGATCGGACTGACGGACCGAACCCGGACGAGCGAGTGCCTGGCGATCCGATCGCCCTCGCGGCTGCCGGCGGACGCGCGGTCCGTCGCCAAGGCATTCGTCGGCGCCGTTGATGATCGGTGAGGGAAGCGATAGCGGGCGTGAGAGTGCCGTTCTTGGCCTGGGACGCGACCACGCAGAACGGGCACCGCGTCGCTCGCTTAGGGTGTGGTCGATTCCAGGTCAGCTGTCCTGTAGGAATGCCGGCATCACTTCGGCGGCGAAGCGCTGCATGCTCTGCCGGGTGGCTTCCCCGCCGCTCATCAGCACATACCTGACGCCGACCGCCTGCAGTGCTTGCAGCCCCGCGATGATCTCGTGGGGCGGGCCGAAGAGGGCATGGGCTTCGGTCGCGCCAGCCTCTTCTGCGTAGGCCATTATGTGTGCGTGCCTGGACCCGTCCGGGCCGCGCGAGCGCTTGATCATGCGGTCATGGATGCTTGCCTGCAGGGCGAGCGCCGCGCTCGCGTCGTCTGAGTCGCGTGCCACGTAGAGATTGCGCGCGACCGCCACGTCCATTGGATCAAAGGCGCGGCCGCGAGCCTCACACTCGGCCTTGAACAGACCGATCCGCTCGCCGATCGCCTCGGTGGAGGCGAACTGGTCGAGCAACAGGTTGGCACCGAGCACGGCAACATTGCGAACCGATTCGCGCCTAGCTGCGGCGATCCACACAGGCGGATGCGGCTTCTGAGCGGTAGGAGGCTCCACCACGATCTCGTGGTATTGCCAGAAACGACCCTCGTGGGAGAAGGGCTCATCGGAGCGCCACGCCTTCAGGATCACCGCCAGAGACTCATCGAAGCGCGCCTCAGCCTCCTCCGTGGGCACGCAGAAGCCAGCGAACTCCGAATGCCGATAGCCCTTTCCCACTCCGAAGTCAAGACGCCCGTCGGAGAGAAGATCGAGGGTCGCCGCACGCTCGGCCAGCAGCACCGGGTCATGCCAGGGCAGCACAAGCACCGCTGTCCCCACGCGTATCGACGTCGTGCGTGCCGCCACCCAGCTCAGGAGATCGAGGGGGGCCGAAACCTGCCCGGAGCCCGAAAAGTGATGCTCGACTAGGAACGTCGAATAGAACCCCAGGCGCTCGGCTTCGACGTTGGTCTCGATGTACTCACAAAAGCCGCGGCCCGGGTCGCCGTCCATGGTGCGTGGCGCCTGGGCGCCTCCGAACAGGCCGAAGCGCATAGCTTCGGAGGCTCCAACGGCCCCGGCTTCGCTCGCTGTCTCTGTGCGGTCTCGAGTGGGCGGTGAAGTCGGGTCGGTGCGGCGTGTCAGACCTTGGTCTGACACGTGACGGTCCGGGAAGGTACGACTACTTCCCGCGGCTCGTTGATCCAGATGCCCGCGACGCTCCCTGGCGAACCTGCCACGCGAGCCCCTGTGTCCGGCCGTAGAGGGATACGCGCCAGGAGTGCCTCGACCACGATCCAAACGTTAGCGCCCGCGAGCCTCCGGCCGCGAGCCGGCTCTGCCAGAAAGTTCGCTCGTGTTAGAGCGACAGTGCCAGCCTCGTGGTCAAGGGTGCCCTTCGTCGCCATAGCAACCGTCCGATCCGTGGAGCCCACAACGCGAAAGCGCTCGTCCGCGAGATGCGATCGGCCTGGCTCACCGGGAGCGAATCGTTGGCGCCGATCCACCGCCCGCGAACGGCGCCTTGACATGCTGGAATTGGCGGCTAGAAGCCGTCGCCTCAGCGCCGGTCGCGCACTTCCAGTGCCGTGGAGGATTTGGTCATGACGACGCGTTCAACCGCGGAGCGCCGGTGAGGCTCTCGCAAGCGCTTGCGACCGACCGGTGCGTCCTCACTGCCGAATTCGGTCCTCCGCGGAACCCCGACCCCGGGGCCGTCCGGGCGGCCGCCAGGCTCCTCGGGCCCGCGGTCGACGCCGTTAACGTGACGGACAACCAAACACCGGGGGGAAGAGGCGCTCGTCTGAGAGCTTGACATCCCCGGTGGCGTGATGTGGTCCGGGCTCTCATTGGCCTCGGGCTGGGACGCGATCGACGCCCGGATGGGATCCCGGCTGGGAGACTGGTCTGTGAGCTACGCGGCCTTCGAGGCGTTCGCCTCGCGAGCGGCGGCTCGGAGTGCGGTGAGCGCGAGTGTGAATTGTCGTAACGCTCGGGCGGACAGCGCGGAGCCGAGGCGCGACTCGAGCTCAGCCTCGAAGGTCGTGGTTGCCTTGGCG
>DATBYI010000559.1:0-6691 GCA_036513815.1 Solirubrobacteraceae bacterium | reverse complement strand
AGGTTGGGCGCGAGCGCGACATTGGAGCGCGCATAGTTTAAGTCACTCTAAGAGGACAAGCCGCGCGACAGACCAGGCTCCAGACGTCTGCTCTTGGCTTCGTCGGACACCCGCGCCCACAGGCAAATTAAGCCTCGGGCGGCTCCGCGACAAGACCTCGTCCTACGAAGCCTGACCAAATAGCGGGATGAATCGCCTCATGACGGTGGCCACGCGAAGAGGATGTCGTAGTCGGCGGCATCCTCGATCACGAAGCGAAGCAGTCGCTCGCCTTCGGCCGTGATCGCCCCTCGCTCGCGCAGACTCCGAAACGGCGAGATCTCCAGTAACGCGACACGGCGATGAGCCGTGATCCGCCAGGTGGCGGTGAGGACGCCATCCACGAGCAGCGTCCCGGAGCGCGCTCCAGGCCCCGGGGGAAGCGGGACGCGTTCACCGCTGGGGATGAAACGCGTGCGGTTGGCGTGCGAGAGCAGCAGGTTGTCGTATTCGGGCAGGAAACGCGGTGGCGCCGGCGTCTCCGGGTCGGGACGGGGCGCCTGCGGGAGGTCGAAGAGCTCCGCGCCGTGGTCGTCGCGAAAAGCGCGCAGCCTCGGCCGGAGCCGGTCGACGACCGCGGCCAGCCGCGTCAGGCCGGACCACGTCTGCACGTCCCTGATCGTGGCCGGGCCGAAGGCGGCCAGGTATCGCAGCACGACGCCTTCAAGCGGCGCGGGATCGTCAGAGACCGGCCGGCCAAGCCAGGCGTCGACGGTTGACCAGCGTGCCGCTCCGCTCTGACCCCACACGGCGCGAGGCGGGACCTGGACGACCGGGACGAGGTACGTGATCGCCTGGGCCAGCGAAGCCGGATCGTTCTCCGGCCACGTCGTCGCCAGCGAGCCGGCGAGCTCGACGCGGGTCGATGGACGCTCGGCCAGCAGCGCCGTACCCGCCTCGAGGAGCGCATCGCCCTCGACGCCGGAGACGTCGAACGGCGAACCGGCGAAGGCTCGCTCGAGCACGGGCTGGACCGCTCGGCGTAGACGCATGCAGTCGCGCGCGCTGACCAGGTGGATGGTGGCGCGCATCAGCGGTGCGCGCACGGCTCGCCGCGAGGTGATCAGCTCGGACAGCTCCGACGCGCGGAAACCTTCGAGCCGCGTCCACAGACCGAGGTACGGCGCGTGGGGGGCCTGCCCTTGCATGCCGACCAGCACCTCGAGCGCCTCGAGCGCAGTCGTGTCCGTGGCACGCCGGAGCAGCAGTTGGCGCGCGAGCGTGGCGCGTCCAAGCGCTCGCGCGCCGAGACGGTCGCCGCGGCCTTGCGAGCTCGGACTCATCGCGGGCGACGTGTGGCGAGCATTGATGTGAGAGCTCTCATGGATCGAGTAACGGAATGGTCACAGGGTTATGACATCTGCCTGGTTACGGTTCCGGCCGCGTCGGGGGGTTCCCGCCGCACCGGGGCTCCCGCCGCGCCGGGGGGCGCGCTCAGCCGAATCAAGCCAAGGAGGACGCCTTGTCGATCTTGCCGGAACGCGTACGACACGCGTTGATCAAGCGCCGCCCGCTGCTCGCGGGCGCCGGATGCGCGCTCGCGCTCTGCCTCGCCGCCTCGCCGGCGATGGCGGAGCAGTGGGGCGCGGGCCAGCGGGGAGCAGGCCAGTGGGGTCACGGCCACCACGCGGCGCCGCTCATCCCGGGCAACCTGCTGCTCGCGACGAGCGACTACGCACCTGCCAACATCCAGCCCGGCGTCACCCAATTGCCGCCCGAATGCAACATCGCGACGCCGCCCGACTGTGCCACGGCGGTGGCCGACGGGACCTACCCGTTCTCGTTCAACAATGACAGCGTCGATGCGTTCTTCGGCATCACCTCGCCGGTGTCCCTCGACGAACTCACCCCCTGGGGTCAGCACATTGGGACGATCCCGGTCCCGGACAACGACCTCGTGACCAGCTTCTCGTCGAAGTCCGAGCTCGCGCTAAACCTCAGCCCCGAGGGCAAGTACCTGTCGTTGGTCGGTTACGTCGCGCAACCGGGCGAGATCGACGTCTCGAACGCGAACACGCCTGGCGTGATCGACCCCGGCAACGGCGACGTCGGCCCGTTCTACCGAGTCGTCGGGCAGCTGAATCGTTGGGGCCAGTGGACCTTCACCGAGACAAACGCCTACAGCGGCGACAACGGCCGCGCGGCGATCACCAACGACGAGAACGGCCAGGACCTGCTCTACACGGCCGGTAACGCCGGCCAGAGCAGCCGCCCCCCGGCCAACGTCGTCGCCTCGACCGGCGCGCAGTTCATGACGCCGTCATCCCTGCCCGAGGCCGACCAGAGCCCCGCCGCACCCACCCCGCTCGGGAGCTTCAACATCAGCCAGCTGGGCGACCCGGTGGATAAGTCCACCAAGGACAACAACTACCGCGGGATCGCGATCAACAACAACGTCGTCTACTACACGAAGGGCAGTGGCGGCAACGGCGTCGACACCGTGTATTTCGTCGACACCACGGGCAAGGCCTGCCCGAGCGGCACCGGACTGCCCGAGCCGGGTGCTCAGCTGCCGACGTCTGCGCCGGGATTGACGGTCAAGAACCTCGGCACCGCGAGCAAGACAAACTACGCCCTCGAGCCGAACAATATGTGCATCCTGGCCGGCTTCCCGACCAATCTCGTGCCCGGGACGAACACCTACCCGTCGACCCAGAAGTTCCCGTTCGGGCTCTGGTTCGCCAACGACCACACGCTGTACGTCGCCGACGAGGGCAGCGGCGACAACCCCTACGCGAACGGCCAGTACACGGACGCGACGGCGAGCAACGAGCCGGATGCGGGCCTCGAGAAGTGGGTGCTCAAGAACGGTTCGTGGAGCCTCGCCTACACGCTGCAGAACGGGCTCGACCTCGGTCAGTCCTACACCGTGCGTGGCTACCCGACCGGGACCAACTCGGTCACGGGGCTCCCGTGGGCGCCCGCGACGGACGGGTTGCGCCAGCTGACGGGGCGCGTGAACCCGACCGGCACCGTGACGGTATGGGCTACCACCTCGACCGTGAGCGGCGGCGGTGACCAGGGCGCTGACCCGAACAAGCTCGTCGAGATCACCGACCGGCTTGATTCGACCAATCCCGCCACCGCGAGCTACGAGCGGTTCAACACGATCAAGACGGCCCACTTCGGCGAGGTGCTTCGCGGCGTCTCGTTCACTCCGGGCACGTCGACGGACTCGGGCTGGGGTGACCGCGCCCGCTAGGTAGGGTCCGTCCGCGGCTGGCACGAACATATGTTCGTGCCAGCCGCGACGATCCTCCACGCCGATCTCGACTCGTTCTACGCGTCGGTCGAGCAACGGGACGATCCGCGGCTCCGCGGGCGTCCCGTGATCGTGGGAGCCGGTGTCGTGCTGGCCGCGAGCTATGAGGCCAAGGCACGCGGCGTTCGTACGGCGATGGGAGGCGCCTCGGCGCGGCGCCTATGTCCGGACGCGGTCGTCGTCCCACCGCGGATGTCGGCCTACTCGGAGGCGAGCAAGGCCGTGTTCGCGGTGTTCGAGGACACGGCGCCGGTCGTCGAGGGACTGTCGATCGACGAGGCGTTCCTCGACGTCCGGGGCCTCGACCACATCTCGGGGACGCCCGTCGAGACTGCCGTCCGCCTGCGCCAGCGCGTGCGCGCGGAGATAGGCCTGCCGATCACCGTCGGCGTCGCGCGGACCAAGTTCCTGGCCAAGGTCGCCAGTGCAGTGGCCAAGCCGGACGGCCTGCTTCTCGTCGCGCCCGAGCGTGAGCTCGAGTTTCTGCACCCGTTGCCCGTGGAGGCACTCTGGGGTGTGGGACGGGTGACCGCGGCCAAGCTCCACGAGCGGGGGATGACCACCGTCGCCCAGGTCGCCATGCTGGGCGAGCCCGAGCTCGTCTCGATGCTCGGCCGCGCGTCTGGCCGCCATCTCCACGCGCTGGCCAACAACCACGATCCGCGCCCGGTCGAGGTCCGCCGGCGCCGGCGGTCGATCGGCGCCCAGCGAGCGCTGGGCCGTCGCCGGCGCTCGCCCGAGGAGCTGGCCGGCGTGCTGATCGCGCTCGTCGACCGGGTCGCCCGTCGTCTGCGTGCCGCCCACCGGGTGTGCCGCACGGTCGTCCTGCGCATGCGCTTCGAGGACTTCTCGCGCGCGACCCGGTCCTACACGCTGCGCGAAGCGACCGACGAGACGCACGCGATCCTGAAGGCCGCCACCGGGTTGCTCCGAGCGTCGCGACCGATGTTCGAGCGGCGCGGGCTGACGTTGGTCGGGATCGCGCTGACCAACCTGTCGGACGCCGGCGCGGTGCAACTCGTGTTGCCGTTCGATCGCGCTCGGGATCTCGACGCGGTGATGGATCGCGTGCGGGACCGTTTCGGATCGAGCGCGATCACGCGTGGCGTGCTCGTCGGCCGCGACCCGGGGGTGTGGGTGCCGCTGCTGCCCGACTGACAATCCGGTTACGGAGAGATCGAGCGCTGGCGCGCCAGGCGAGCGAGCGCCGCGTGGACGGCCGCGTCTCGCCGCTGCGCCTCGGTATCGGTCCAGCGCCACCGCACGCCGGACTCGATCGCGAACGTGGGGCGGTCGTGGTCCTGGACGTCGTCGACCTCGATCTCGACCGCCACGACGCCGTCGACGAGCGCCTCGTCGACCACGCGGGCACGCCCGTGCGCGGTCACGGCGGTGTCGGGCGCGACGATCGTGAGCGACACGTGCGGGTCGGCGCGTAGCCGCTCGAGTGAGTTCCGGCTGCCGGCCAGGGCGAGCAGCGCGTGGCGCGGTCCTGCACGGACAGCGGCGGACACGGGGATCGCGTGGGGTGTGGCGCCGGCAGTGGCGAGGATCGTGACGGTGGCGGCGGGCCAGTCGGGGAGCACGGGTTCACGCTACCGGCGGTGGCGTGCCCGCGCCGCAACTTCCCGGTTCGCGACTCGTTTGTTGGAGTGGCGAGCAAGTGCCGGGAAGGAGTTCCGTGATGGGTGGGTTGACCGTTTGGTGGCGCGCGAGGTTGTTGCTCGCTGTCGTGATGAGCGCGGGTCTCGCATTGGTGCTCGTTGGCGCGGCGAAGGCGGACACGCTCGGCACCCCAGCCCCCGCCCAGGGTGAGTTCTCGCCGGGTTACTGCCCAACAAACGACACGGTGAGTACGTGGCCGCGTCCTTTCAACAACCCCCAGTACGTCGTTCCGCCGGGAGGGGGACGGATTACATTGTGGTCGACCGACACCTCAAAGGACACCCCGGGCGCGCACCTCACGTTCGTGGTGTTAACCCAGCAGGCCGTGTCGAGGTTGGGCGGGGTGGGACACGTGATCGCCACCGACCCCGAGACCCTACCTTCCACACTCCCCGCGAGCGGGGTGGTTTCGTACCAGCTGTCCCCGCCGATCACGGTTGCTGGGGGCGAGTGGTTCGCGCTCTACTCTTCTGACGCCGGGGGCTCGTCCGCCCCCGTCTGCTTCTGGCGCGGCGCCCCTGACAACGAGGAGGTCGCAGCGTGGGCTGGAGCCACCCCTCCCGAACCTGGCGACGATCTCGGGATTAGTGCGCCGTTTGGGGGGCCTATCGAGGAGAACAGCGAGTTGGACCTGGCTGCCACGGTGGCGGTGACCGAGGACGCAACGGTGCAAAGCACCGCCACCGACAGCGCGACGACGATGGGGAACGTCGTCCTGCTGAGCTCGACGGTGACCGATGATGGGCCCGGCTCCGACACAATCACGTTCACTGACGCTGTGCCGAAGGGTTTCGCGGTGGAGCTCGTCGACCCCGGATCGGGCACGTGTAGCACGGTCGGCCAGCGCGTCACCTGCACGATCAGCGGGCTCGTCGCGGGTCAGAGCGCGCCGATCGAGATCGTCGCGAAGGCGACGGCGCCAGGAGTCTTCAAGAACATGGTGTCGGTCTCGCTGCCACCGGAAGACACGGATCCGAACCATGGAAACGACAGCGCGTCGACAACGCTGACCGTCCGTCCGCCAGGCAAGTGCCTTGTTCCGAGATTGGCGGGTATGACGCAGTCGTTTGCCGTCACCGTGCTGGATCGCCTCGGCTGCAGGCCGGAGGTGCAGCACGCTGACCGCCGAGCGGTGAAGCGCGGCGAGGTCATCCGAACCAGGCCGCGCGCCGGCACATACGCCGCCGGGCGGAGGGTTGTGGTGACGATCTCCACCGGATGGTGACCCCGGCATGCATAACACGACATTTCGTGCGCACGCTCAGCGTCGTGACGGATTAAGCATGCCACGCATGCATAACACGTCACGGCTCGCGTGTATGCCACCAATTGTCGTGTTATGCATGCCGAGGCGACCACGGGTATGAGTGCACGTCAATCCGACCCGGAATGGGGCCACGCTCTTGCGGCGGACGGGTTTCAACGTGCACAACCGCGCAGTCCGCGCCACCGCGTGGTGCGAAGGTCGGGGCTGGCGGTGGGGTGTGGGCGGCGGGGCGGGGCGGTGGCGCGTGTGGGCCGGTGGCGTGCGCGTGGGTTGGGGGCGGCCGGTGGCGCGCGCGGGCTGCGGGCGGAGCGGTGGCGTGTGTGGGCTGGGGCGAGCCCGTGGCGGATGGGACCCGGGGCCAAGGCCGTGGCGCGTGCGGGCTGGCGGTGGCGTCGGGCGATCCGGGCCAAGGCGGGGCGGCGGCGCGGAGTGGCGGGAGGCGCCACCGTGGGACCGCC
>DATBYI010000558.1:0-3155 GCA_036513815.1 Solirubrobacteraceae bacterium | reverse complement strand
ACACGGTGGGGCCGTATTTTGTGGCGTCGGGTGGGACGGCCTCGTTGTGTTCGAGTGGGTGCGCCGTGGTTGGTCAGTCGCTCGGGGTTTCTCCGGGCACGTGGGCGGATAGTCCGACGAGCTATGCATATCAGTGGGATCGTTGTACGACGACTAGTGGGCAGCCTCCGAGGACGGGCTCGTGCTCGGCGATCTCGGGTGCGACGAGTTCGACGTACACGGTCCGGTCCGCGGACGTGGGGCACGCGCTGGTGCCGGTCGTCACCGCCTACAGCGGCGCGACCGCGTCCACCCCGACGGGGCTGGCCGGGACTTGCGACACCGGCGAGATGCTCGGTGTGGTTGCGGGGTCCTCCCCGAGCGTTACGCCGTCGAGTGCGCCTGCGGGCTGCTCGCCGATCAGTGCTGTCGTCGCTACCACGCAGGCCGGCGAGACGTTTTGCACCAATGCGGTCACGACCTGTGGATACGCTGACCCGATGAACCAGACTGCGGGGGTCCCAGCGGACGTGACCCCATCAACAACGGGTGCGTGCGCGTCCTACGCCAACGGGGCGACCATCTCGAGCGGTACGGTCATCATCAACGGCTGCAAGATCACCGGGCAGATCAACATCAAGGGCGGGAACGTCATGATCGAGAACTCCGACCTCTCGGTTGCCGACCCGGGAGGGGCCGACGCGCCCGTCCACGTTACCTCGGGCGCCGGGACGGTCAACCTCGACTACGACACGTTCCACGGCCTGGGCACCGCGGAGGCCGAGTCGATGGCGTGGGCGGTGTGGGACTACAACGGCAGCGCCGTCACCATCGACCACTCCTATATGTACAACGGTGACCGCATCGCGATGAACGACGGGCCATCCATGACGATCACGAACTCGTGGTGCTGGAGCAACGCGGCGGTTCCCGAACATCACGAATGCGTCTACACCCTCGCGCCCAACAACATCACCGAAAAAGACGACGTGCTGCTAAACCTACGCGACGAAACCGCCGCTAACTTTGTCGACGAGGGCAATCCTGGCGGCACCGTCGATCTGGAGAACAACATCCTCGGCGGCGGCGACTATTGCCTTTACGGAGGCCGCGCGAGTGGCCCCATCGAGACGTATCTCGACAACCGCTTCACACGGGCGCTTTACGCGACCTGCGGCCTCTACGGCCTGAGCACCTACGACTCCAACGGCACCTTCACATCGACCGGGAACATCTGGGATAACACCGCGTCATCCGCAACACCATAAACATCACGCGGAGCCAGAACATATATCCCCTCCCCTACCGCGCGCTCCACGCCGCCAGGCTTTCACTGCAGTGAGCACGAGTCCCGGGCCACGAGCCCCGGCGGCCAAACACGTCCAACGGAACTCTTACCGCGATCCCGAGCGCACCTCCGTCCCGGGCCCTGTTGCTGCCAGATTCTGCGGCCGGCAGCCAAGGCCGGTCGGAAAGGTTCAACCCACGCCGGCTGAAAACGTGTCCTACGCTTTCTTGGCTCGGGGCGCGATTGAAACCAGGCCACTGAGTTGAGGTGAACCGTGTGCTGATGGGAGAGCGAACGTCGTCGCGAAGGTCGAGTCCGTAGGGCCGGACCCCGAAGGGGCCGCGGTCGCTGAACTGCTCCCGGCCTGGGTGCCCCCGAAGGGGAGCATTGTGGGGCGTTCTGCGGCCTTCGGCTTAGGCTCCGCGGGACTTTGGGGAATGTGGTTTCGGCCGGTTGGCGGCGATGCGCCTGTCGAGGCCGTTGCCCCTCCACCGCGACTGGATCACGGGTTCCTCACGCAGCTGCTCGCATATCCACCCCCCTTTGAAACAGAGCCAGCTGTGTGGCCATTGCCCCCGTGACCTGGGCCCGTGAGATCGGTCCGGCCTGTGTGAGAGCTTCGGGGACCCTGTTGAATGGGTCAGAGGAGCGCATCGATGAAAGGTCGACGTCACACGCCGGAGCAGGTCGTTCGCAAGCTGCGGGAGGCGGACCGGCTGCTCGGGGAGGGGTTCGAGTTGCCAGACGTGCTCAAGGAGCTGGAGGTGTCGGAGGCGACGTATCACCGGTGGCGGGCGCAGTACGGCGGGATGAAGGCCGACGATGTGAAGCGGCTCAAGGAGCTCGAGACCGAGAACGCCAGGCTGAAGCGGATCGTGGCCGACCAGATGTTGGATATCGAGGGGCTCAAGGAGCTGGCGAAGGGAAACTTCTGAGCCCGGCGCGTCGACGCCTGGCCGTGCTCGCGCTGCGGGATCGGCTGGGGATGTCGGAGCGTCGGGCGTGCCGGCTGGCGGGTCAGCATCGCTCGACCCAGCGTCATGAGCCCGTCGTGGCCGAAGATGATGCGGCGTTGCGGGCGGAGCTGCGGAGGATCTCGCGGGAGCGGCCGCGGTGGGGGTATCGCCGCGCGCACGTTCTGCTGCTCGACGACGGTTGGGAGCTGAACATCAAGCGCACCCGCCGGCTGTGGCGTGAGGAAGGCCTACGTGTCCCTCGCAAGCGCCGCAAGCGCCAGCGCCTCGGGGAGTCGACGGTGCCGGCTGAGCGGCTGCGGGCGGAGGCTCCTGATCATGTGTGGGCGATCGATTTTCAGTTCGACCAGACCGCCGACGGGCACAACCTCAAGCTGCTGCATGTTGTGGACGAGTTCACCCGTGAGGCGCTGGCGATCGAGTGCCACCGCCGGATCGATGCCGACAAGACCGTGAGCGTGCTGGACCGGCTCGTCGGCGAGCGCGGGACCGCGCCTGGGTTCCTGCGCTGCGACAACGGCCCGGAGATGACCGCGAACGCGATCAGGGACTGGTGCCGGTTCTCCAAGGCAGGGAGCGCGTACATCGAGCCCGGCTCACCGTGGCAGAACGCCTACGTCGAGTCGTTCGGTAGCCGCGTGCGCGACGAGCTGCTGGCCGTGGAGCTGTTCTCCTGCCTGACCGAGGCCCAAGTGCTGGTCGAGGACTGGCGAGTCGACTACAACCAGCACCGGCCGCACTCAGCGCTTGGGATGACGACCCCGAGCGCGTTCGCTGTCGGCTACCGCACCGCCCACCAGGCCGCCAGCGAACACCTCTCTCCGCCGGGTGGTACAGAGCAATGGCTCGCTAAAACAACAATCAACAACCAACTGCTCTCACAGCAGGTGGACCGATGAACGGGCTCCGGTCAC
>DATBYI010000557.1:0-4258 GCA_036513815.1 Solirubrobacteraceae bacterium | reverse complement strand
GAGGTGTCCGGACACGCGCGGCGCCTTGGCGCGCAACAACTCGGCCGCGTCCGGATTCTTCTTCTGAGGCATGATCGAGGACCCCGAGGCCCACGCGTCGGCCACCTCGCAGAAGCCGAACTCCTCGCTCGACCACAGCACAATCTCGCCACCCAGGCGCGATAGGTGCGTCGCGCAGGTGGCCGCGGCGGCGAGGTAGTCGAGTACGAAGTCGCGGTTCGAGACGGCGTCGATCGAGTTCTCGGCCACCCTCGGGAAGCCGAGCTCGCGCGCCACCGCCTCGCGGTCGGTGTCGAAGTTCACGCCCGCCAGCGCACCCGCCCCGAGGGGAAGAGCCGCCGTGGCCGAGGCGACAGCAGAAAAGCGGTCGCGATCGCGGATCAGCATCCAGGCGTAGGCGAGCAGGTGATGGCTCAGGTAGACCGGCTGCGCGCGCTGGAGGTGCGTGTAGCCCGGCATCGGCCAGTCGAGGTGGCGCTCGGCGAGCGCGATCAGCGTGCCGACGACGCGCTCGGTCTGATCGCGCGCACGGATCGCGTGGGCGCGCACGAACATCGCGACGTCGGTCGCGACCTGGTCGTTGCGCGAGCGCGCCGTGTGCAGCTTGCCGCCCACCCGCCCGGCCAGCTCAGTGACGCGGCGCTCGATCGCCATGTGGATGTCCTCGTCGCCCTCGGAGAACGGGAACTCGCCGTCGGCGAGCTCGCGCTCGACCTGGTCGAGCGCGCGGAGTAGCTGGTCGCGCTCGTCAGACGACAGGATCCCTCGGGCGGCGAGCATGCTGGCATGTGCGCGCGATTGCTGGACGTCGTACGGACCGAGCCGCCAGTCGAACGAGAGCGAGTCGTTCAGCGCGCGGAAGGCGGCGTCTTGCGGCTCGGCGAAGCGCGACATTTATCGCTCGCCCAAGGCGCCGCCGTCAGGCGCCGCCGACATTGCCCAATACCTCGCGCAGCGACTCGGCCACACGCTCGACCTGCGCATCGGTCATCTCGGGGAAGAACGGGAGCGCGATCGAGCGCGCAGCGACGTCTTCGCACACCGGGAACTCGCCCTCGCGGTGTCCGAACCGCTCGCGGTAAAAGCTCATCAGGTGGATCGCGGGAAAGTAGGGCTTGCTGGCAACCCCGCGCTCGTGGAGCGCGCGGACGACCCCGTCGCGATCGAATCCGGACGGGAGTTGGATCACGTAAACGAACCAGCCGCGGCGGATCCGCCCGCTCTCCGGGAACGGGAGCGATACTCCGTCGATGTCGGCGAGCGCCTCGCTGTACGCGGCGGCAACGCGCGCCCGCCCGGCGAGCATCTCGTCGAGGTGCTCAAGCTGGGCGAGGCCGAGGGCACAGGCGAGATCCGACAGGCGATAGTTGAAGCCGAGTCGATCGTGGTCGAGCCAGTCCATGTTCGGCGCGCGCCCCTGATTGCGCTCGGAATCGATGCGCTCCTTCATCTCGCCGTCGGCCATCGTGATCATTCCGCCCTCGCCCGTGGTCAGCTGCTTGTTGGCGTAGAAGGCGAACACGGCCGGGTGGCCGCGGCCGCCGACCGGGATTCCGTCGGCATCGACGGCGCCGATCGCCTCGCAGGCGTCCTCGACGATCGGCAGACCGAGCCGCTCGAATGCGGGTAGGTCGGCGGGATAGCCGAACAGGTGGACGGGCAGAAGCGCCGCCGTACGGTCGGTGATCGCGGCCGCGGCGGCCGCCGGATCGAGGTTCAAGGTCACCGGATCGATGTCCGCGAACACCGGCCGCGCCCGTTCGAACAGCGCGACGTTCGCGCTGGCCACGAACGACAACGGCGTGGTGATCACCTCGTTGCCATCGGTCACGCCGACCGCGCGCAGTGCGAGGTGGAGACCTGCCGTGCCGCTCGAGACGGCGCTCGCGTATCCGACTCCGACGCGCCGGGCGAACGCGTCTTCGAACTCAGCCAGGCACGGTCCGAGCGACAACCGGCCGGAGCGCAGGACGTCGAGCACGCGCCGCTCCTCGGCCTCGCCCACCACGGGGCGTGCGAGCGGGATCGCCTCGGTGGCGGGCGTCCGTGAATTGAATTTGTCGGCGGCGCCGGCCAGCGGCGCCTTGGCGCCGGGCGTCACGAGCCCTGCGCCGAAGACGCGGCCGCGTCAGACGAACGCTGCGAGGAGACGCGCATCCCGTACTCGAGGGAGTCCACGAGCGCCTCCCACGAGGCCTCTATGACGTTCTCGGACACGCCGATCGACCCCCACACCTGGTCGCCGTCGGAGGCGTCGAGCAGCACGCGCGTCACCGCATCGGTGCCCTTGGCCTCGTCGAGGATGCGGACCTTGAAGTTGACCAGGTCGATGTCGCGCAGGTGGGGATGGATCTCGACCAGCGCCTCGCGGAGCGCCCGGTCCAGCGCATGCACCGGTCCGTTCCCCTCGGCCGTTCGGACGTAGCGCTCGCCGTCGACCCAGATCTTGATGGTGGCCTCCGTCTCGACCCTGCCGTCGGCCCGCTTCTCGACGATCGCCCGCCACGACTCGAGCCGGAACAGCGGCTCGTACTCGCCGGTCTCCTTGCGGAGCAGCAACTCGAACGAGCCGTCGGCGGCCTCGAAGTGGTAGCCGCGGTGCTCGAGGTCCTTGACCCGCTCCACAAGCCGGCCGGCCTCCTCCTCGCCGAGCGAGATCCCCGCGTCGCGCGCGCGGGCGTGGATCGTCCCGCGACCCGACAGCTCGGAGATCAGGAGCTCGCGCCGGTTGCCGACCACGTCTGGGTCGAGGTGCTCGAAGGTGGCCGGGTCGACGTTGACGCCGGCCACGTGCATGCCTCCCTTGTGGGCGAACGCGTTGCGCCCGACGTACGGCTGGTCGGGGTCGGGCGTGAAGTTGAGTAGCTCGTCGAAGAAATGGGCCGCCTGGGTGAGCGAGGCCAGCTGCTCGGCGGTCAGGCATTCGTAGCCGAGCTTCAGCTGCAGGTTGGGGATGATCGTGACCAGGTTGGCGTTCCCGCACCGCTCGCCGTAGCCGTTCATCGTGCCCTGGACGTGGACGGCGCCGCGTTCGACGGCAGCCAGCGAGCAGGCGACGGCACAGCCAGAGTCGTCGTGGCAGTGGATCCCAGTCCGGGCGCCGGTCGGTGTCAGCTCGGCAACCACCTGGCTGATCGCGTCGGCGATCACGTGCGGGAGGGTCCCCCCGTTGGTGTCGCAACACGTCACCGTCTCCGCGCCCGCCTCGGCCGCCGCGCGCACGCACTGGAGGGCATACGCGGGATCGTCGGCGAACCCGTCGAAGAAGTGCTCGGCGTCGTAGATCACGCGCTTGCCCGCGCCGACGAGGAACGCCACGGACTCCGAGATCATGCGAAGGTTCTCGTCGCGGTCGACCTTGACCACCTTCTCGAGGTGAAGGCTCCAGGTCTTGCCCACGATCGTGCACACCGGGGCCGCCGAGTCGGCCAGCACCCGCAGCCCCGGATCGGCGTCGGCCCGGGTGCCGCGCCGGCGGGTCATGCCGAAGGCGGCGATCTGGGCGTGACGGAACGACTCGGCGCTCAACAGCTCGAACAGCTCGAGCTCCTTGGGATTCGAGCTCGGGAAGCCCGCCTCGATCAGGTCGATGCCGAGCTCGTCGAGGCGGTGAGCCACCCGCAGCTTCTCCTGGGCGGACAGCGACATCCCCTCCCCCTGCATCCCGTCGCGGAGGGTGGTGTCGTACAGCTCGATGCGAGTCATGGCGCTTTGGTCGGCACTGGGACCACGTCGAGCCACTCGGCGTAGCGCGAATCGCGGCCGTGGAGCGCGTCGTCGAAGACGCGCTGGAGCGTACGCGTGATTGGACCTGGCTCGCCGGATCCGACCGCGTGGTCGTCGACCTCGCGCACCGGCACGAGCTCGGCCGCCGTGCCGGTCATGAAGACCTCGTCGGCGAGGTAGAGCTCAGCGCGCGCCAGATTGCGCTCGACGACCTCGTAGCCGAGGTCGCGCGCGATCTGGATGATCGACTTGCGGTTGATGCCGTCGAGAATCCCAGCCGTCTGCGGTGGCGTCAGGATCACGCCGTCGCGCACGACGTAGATGTTCTCGCCCGTTCCCTCGGACACGAAGCCCTGGGCGTCCAGCAGGATCGCCTCCTCGTAGCCGGCCTTGGTGGCCTCGATCTTGGCCAGCACGCTGTTCAGGTACTGGCCGCTGGCCTTGGCGTGCGGGATCAGCGCATCGGACGAGATCCGCCGCCAGCTGGAGACCTTGGCGCGGATCCCGGCCATCGCGGCCTCCTCGCCCAGGT
>DATBYI010000556.1:0-13194 GCA_036513815.1 Solirubrobacteraceae bacterium | reverse complement strand
CGCCCGCGACGAGCAGCGCCACATCGGCTTCGGGGTCAAGATGATCGCCGACCTCGTCCGCGAGGACCCCGACTGCGAGCCGGCCATCGCCGAGCTGCTGCGCGAGGTGCTCCCGTTCACCACCGCCGTGTTCGTGCCCCCCGGCTGGGACGAGCGGTATGTGACGAGCTTCGGCTTCACGCTCGAGGACATCTTCGCCCAGGGCGCCGAGTCGATGGAGGCGCGGCTGCGCGCCGCCGGTCTCGATCCGACCAAGATGCGCCTGGGGCTGCCGTTCGACCTCCCACCGCTCGAGCGGGCGCGGCGCGGCCTGACGCTGCTCCGGGCGGGCTACCTGGGCGAACCGAACGGGCCGATCACGCCCAATCCCGAGGCCACCGCGATGCTGTTCGACGGCCTGCGCCGGACGATCGACTCCTCGGCCGCGCCGGGAGCCACGATCCAGTGGGACTTCAGCGACGCCGAGCCGTGGCATCTGCGGATCGACAACGGGAGCACGTCGGTGGCGCCGGGCCGCGCCGAGCACCCCGACCTCACCTTCCACTGCCGGCTGACCGACTGGGTCGACCTCGCGGCCGGGCGCACCGAGCCCTGGCGGGCCCTGCTCCAGCGAAAGGTGCGCCCAACCGGAACTCTGCGGATGCTCGTCCGCACGCCCAAGCTGTTCGGCTGACGCCCCGCCGACAACCTTGCCTCAACGGCTCAGCGCAGCGACGCGGCCACGCCTTCCAGAAGCGCCATCGCGTCGCCCAGGCCGTCCTCCATGCCCGAGTTGATGTGCGCGTCGCGGTTCTCGCGGCTCGTGTGCTGCACGAGGATCGCGAGCGTGGTGCGCCCGTCGACCTCGGTGAACGTCACCGTGTCGAGCGCCGGCGCGTCGGGCGCGCCCTCGTACACCTCGGTCGAGACGAGCCGCTCGTCGGGGACGACCTCGCGGTACTCGCCGTGGAAGCCGACCTCGAATCCGCCCCGTGCGGTCATCACGTACCGCCAGCTGCCCCCGACCCGCAGGTCGATCTCGCACAGCGTCATCTCGCCGCGGTTGGCGTGAAACCAGCGCCGGACCAACTCGGGCGTCGTGTAGGCCTTGAACAGCAGATGCTTGGGCGCGTCGAACTCCCGCGTGATAAGGATCTGCTCATCGGTCGGGAGGGTCACCGTCACCTGCTTGCTACTCGTCACTGCCATCTCCTTGCTCCTTCCGTTTTAGGTCTTTCAATACGAGGTCGAGCTCGTCGAAACGGTCGGCCCACAGCCGCTCATAGCCCGAGACCCAGTCGTGGATCGGCTTGAGCGCTGGGCCGTTCAGGCGGTAGAGCCGCTGACGTCCCGCATCGCGTACGTCGACGACTCCGACCTCGCGCAGCACTCGCAGGTGCTTGGACACCTGGGGCTGCCCGATGCCGAGCATCCGCACGAGGTCGTTGACCGCTCGCTCCCCACCGGTCAGTGCGTCGAGGATCTCTCGCCGGCGGGGCTCGGCCACCGCGTTGAACGCGTCCGCCGTGGTTGCTGCACGTGCCACGCGACGATCATATACCCATATGGGAATATATCAAGGTGCATAATCCGGGGCAGCCCCGTAGTCCGCATGGCCAGGAGGTTTGGGTCTGCCCGACGAGCAGCAGGCGCTGGTGCTGGGTGCGTTGCGTCGCGCCGAGGGGAGGCCGGTGAGCTTTTCCGAGCTGCGCGAGGCCGGGATCGAGTTCCCGGCCAGCATCGTGTCCGAGCTCGAGCTGGCCGGCATCGCGATCGAGCGCTGCCGGAGCAGCGCGGGTGGCGCGAGCGTCCGGCTCGCGGTGGCGCCGGAGCCGGAGCCACCGCCCGTGGCGCTCACGCCGGCGCCGGAGCCACCCCGCGTGGCGGAGCCGGCCGCACCACCGCGCGCGGCCAAGCCGTCCCCCGCGCCTGCACCCCGCGCGGAGCCCTCCCGCCCGATCGCGCCACCGCCCGCGCCGATCGACGACGACTGGAGCGGCGTCCGGCGCTACCGCTCGTCGAGCCGCGACGGGCGGCTACTCGCCATCGTCGGCTCCAAGCGCCTGCTCGCGCCGGTGGCGCTCATCGTCGCCATCGCCGTGGCCGCGATCATCGTCCTGACCGGGACCGGAATAGGAGCCGGTGGCCCGACCCACCGGCATCTCGCTCAACGGCCGCACCCGAAGACGCCCACCCCCGCCACCGTCACGCACAGCGCCACCGCCGCGACGACGACGGCATCAACTCCTGCGCCGGCGCCGACCCCGGTGTCACTCACGCTCGCCACGCAGCTCGAGTCACAGGGACACGACCTGCTCACGAGCGGCCAGTACGGCGCCGCCGTCCCGGTCCTCCGGCGCGCCCTCGCCGCGACCGGCGAGCACGTGACGGCGTGCGTCGAGCCGGCCAGCACGATGTGCCTGACCTACGCCTACGCCCTGTACGACCTCGGCCGGGCGCTGCGGCTGAGCGGCGACCCGACCGCCGCGGTCCGCGTCCTCGAGAGCCGGCTCCAGATCGACAACCAGCGCCCGACCGTACTCGCCGAACTCGAGCTCGCACGGCAGGCCGCCACGTGACGGCGATCCACGCGACTCGGGCGACCCCGGCGACCCCGGCGACCTATGCGAGCGTGACGCCAACCGGCGGCGAGGCGGCGGAGACATACCGAGCGTTCACCGGCGTCCGGGCGATGACCACATAGCGCCCTGGCCGCCGTGACCCAAACCCGACCGAGAACGCCCCGCCCGCGGTTCCCGCGTGCTTGCTCGCGACCAGATGCCGCTTCCCGCGCACGACCCGGTACAGATCGATCGTGACTGGCTGACCCGCCGGCGAGACCGACCCGGTCACTTCGAGCGGCGAGGGCGAGACGAGCGCCAGGGTCAAGATCGGCGCCACCGCGAGCGCCACGACGTCCGAGACTGCGGCCGGGGCAGGACGGTGAAGGACACGCAGCATGACGTTCTGCGCCGCGGTCAACGCGAAGTTGAAGGCGCCCCCGTCGTCGGTCATCGTCGTCGCGATCGTCGTGGCCACTCCGTGCACGCCGACCGTCTGGAGCTCGATCGGCGCTCCAGTGAGCGGCGCTCCGCTCCCGACCTGAGTCAGACGTCCCGTCACGGTCGCGGACGTGCCGGCGCCCACCGTCATCACTGGAGCGGCGATCGTCAGCTTCGCCGCCGTACCGGCCAGTCCCGCTATCCGGGGGCGCATCGAGGGGATCTGCGCGTAGAAGGCGTTCCCGGGGCAGCTCGTCGTGCAGCCGTCGCGGTGGCCGGCCACGTGCGGAAGCGACACGTGCGCGCCGGGCGCGAACGGCGTGTAGATCGCCCCGGATGGATCGACCTCGACGGTCACCCGGCCGAGCGTCGGCACGCCGTGGAGCGAGAGCTTCCAGGCGAGCAGCTGCTCGCTCGCGGCGATCGCCGCGGCCGCCGGGGTCACGCTTGAGAAATTGCCGAGCACGACCATGCCGGTGGACTCATCGTTGTAGCCACCGGCGTGCGCGCCCATCACCGGCTGGTCGATCCCACCGGCCCGAGCCTCCCAGATCCGACCGTAAGCGTCGATCGCGAAGTTGTAAGCGATGTCCCAGAACCCGCGGACGTACACGTGGTAGCCGAAGATCCCGAGCAGGATCGACGGGACCTGGCCGGCGCTGTAGCCGTTCGTGCCGTCGCTGTGGTGGATGAAGCCGAGCTTGACCGTGGCGAACTCGGGCAGGTGCACGGGTCGCGCCTGACCGCGTGCCCACGCCGAGCGCGCGATGATCGGCGGCTGGCCGGGGCCGGCGTCGAGGATCGGCTGGGCGAGGGGCATCGCCTGGGCCGCGTGCGCCGCGCCGCCCGCGCCGCCCGGAACGGCGACGAAGTGGACCCGCACCCCGGACAGCGCGGTCGCGCTTCGCAGCTGGACCTCGTCCGCTGGTCCGGTCCACACCGGCTCGCCGAACCGCTCCCCGCCGGCGGGGGGGCGGTCGGGGCCGTGCCCGAGCACCGAGGCGAGCACCCACCGGCTCCAGGCGCCGCCGGCCGACCGGGAACGCAGCTCGATCCGCGCCGCCTCCGACCCGGCCCACTCGACGCCCGCGAGCGAGAAGACGCGCGGGGCGAGGATCGGGGCGGATTCGCGGCCGGCGGCGAGCGCGCCGACCTCACGGTTGAAGACCGCGTCGGGACCCCACCCCGCGTCGGGACTCCAACCGGCGCCGGATCCACCGGCTCGAGCAACCGCCGCGGCCGGGTCGACCAGCGCCACCGCGCCGGCCACGGCCGCGCCTCGAAGCACCGTGCGCCGCGTGACGCCGTCGGGTGGGGCCTCGCCGCTCGTCATCCTGGCACCACGAATCTTGAACACCCCCCCGGGCGTGAAGTTCCTGAGACGCGCCTCGCGTAACAATCACTGCACATTCGCCACCGCCATCAGCTACTGCACATTCGCCACCGCCATCAGCTGAAAACCGCCGGGCGCGGTGGCCGCGCTGACCGACTGCACCCGCACGTGGGGATCGTTGAACAGCGTGATCGTGGCGAGCCCGCCGAAGGGGACGTCGGGCGCGACCACGAGCGCCCCGTCCCGGGCCGCCGCGACCGCGTTGACGCTCGCGGTTAGACCGAACAGGCTCGCCGTCCCCCGCAGAACCAACTGCCCCCCCGTCGAGGCCACGGGCTCGACGTTGTCGAGGAACGGCACGGCCGCGCGGAGATCGGATTCCATGATCGTCGCCGAGCCCGTCAGCACACTGCCGCGCTTCTTCAAGACGGCGTCGCGCAGCGTGAGGGCGCCCGAGTCGAGCTCCTGCACCGAGACGTCGAGCTTTCCGACGTTGCCCGCTCCGTTCAGCGAGCTGCCGATCCCGCTCGCGGCGGCTCGGTAGCGCCCGAGCCGCACGACCACGCTGTCGGCGTGGTGCCAGAGCAGCTGGATGGCGGGGAACGCACTGACGGTGACCTCGAGCACGGTGCCCGAGCGCGACAGCTGATCGCGCAGTCGCTGTTCGGCAATTCCCGGCAGGACGAGTTGAGCGACGACGAGGATGAGCAGCACGGCTCCGGCCACGCCCAGGGCGATGAGTCGGCGCACGGACGACCCCGAATCAGTTCAGGACAGCGCGGGCGGCGGAGATCGCCTGCTCGGTGAGCGGGCCGATGTCGAGGTCGGGCTCGCTCAGGCGCCGCACGATCACGCCGTCGGCCAGTGCGAACAGGAACATCGCGGCCAGGTCCGGCTCGACCCGCAACGCGAGCACGCCGCTTCGTTGCTTGCGCTCGAGCATTTCGCCGAGGTGCGATCGCGTCCCGCGCCCGAGCAGCGCGAGCTCGGCGGCGATCTCCTCGTTGCGCTGCGCCAGCGTGAGCATCTCGTAGATCATCACCGGTGCCGGCCCGTCGCCGAGCCAGTCCTCGAAGCTCCGCACGAGCGCGTCGAGCACGGCCTCGGCGTCCACGGCCGCCTCGATCGCCTGTCCGAGCCGCTCGGTTCGCACCTCTGCCTCGCGGCGCACGACCTCGATCAGCAGCCGCTCCTTGGTCCCGAAGTAGTAGTGCAAGAGGCCGCGCGAGACGCCTGCCGCCGCGGCCACCGCATCGAACGTGGAAGCCGCGATGCCTCGGGTCGCGACGCTGGTGCGCATCGCCTCGACGATCCGGATTGCCTTGACACCGGACAGGCCGCGCCCGCGGGATGCGTCTGGCTGCGTTGCCGCCTCCACGGCCGCGAGTTTAGTGAACGCCCCTTAACGCGCCGGAGGCGCCCTCGGGCGCCTCCGGACTAAGTGGTCGAAGCCGACCGCACCGCTTACGCGGCTCCGACCGGCGAACTGGGCGGAGTGGTGGCCGACGCCGGCGGCGGCGTGTACTCGAACTCTTCCTCCTTGCCGAACACCAGGTCGAGCACCTTGGTGCGCAGGGTCTCGCTGCCGGCCAGGGCCAGGCCGAACCCGAGCCCGAGGATGAACAGCTTGCGAGCGAAGCCGCCGCGCTTGCGGGGGCGCTGGCGCTTCGGCGCCTCGGTCAGCGCATCGCTCGCGTTACGGAGCGCCTGGACGGCGATCTGTATCTCGCGCTGGAGCTTCTTGTCCTCGAGCAGTGCCTTGGCGGGCGCTTTCCCGTTGGTGAGACGCGCGTACACGGTCCTGGTCGAGTCGTACGCGGTCTTCACGTTCTCGCGCAGCTGGGCGTCCTGAATCAACCGCTGGATGTACGGGGTCGCCTTGTTGATGCTCGAGATATCCACGGATTTCAGTGGTGCCGCCACGGACTTCTTTCGTCTTGATGGCATAGGTCTCCCTCTTAAAGTGGGGTCGTCGAAGTCAGGATACGCGAATCACGCGCCCCTCCGGGCCCTTTCTGAGTGGGTGGGTACCCAAATCGAAGGCAACCAAGCGAGGCGTTCAGGCGGCCTCGAGCGTCCGCGGGCGCCGGCGAGCCGGTCGGCGCTGGAGCGCGACCTCGAGCGCCTCCTCGACCGTGGACACGAAGCGGAACTCGAGGTGCTTGCGCAGATGCTCGGGGATCTCGTCGACGTCCTGCTCGTTGAGCGCCGGCGCGATCACGGTGCGGATACCGTTGCGCTGCGCGGCCAGCGCCTTCTCCTTGAGGCCACCGATCGGTAGCACCTGGCCGGTCAGGGTGATCTCCCCCGTCATCGCCACGTCCGCCCGGACGAGGCGGCCGGAGAGGAGCGAGGCGAGCGCGACGACCATGGCCACGCCCGCGCTCGGGCCGTCCTTCGGCGTGGCGCCGGCCGGAACGTGGATGTGAATGTCGTGCGTGGCGAACCAGTCCTCGGGGAGGTCGGGCAGCAAAGCCGCCGCCTCCGACCGCACGTAGGACAGCGCGGCCTGCGCCGATTCGCGCATGACGTCTCCCAGCTGGCCGGTGATCGTCAGCTTCCCGCTGCCCGTGAACGACGTCGCCTCGATGAACAGCACCTCGCCGCCCACCGGCGTCCAGGCCAGCCCGGTGGCGACGCCGGGCCGGGCCGTCCGCCGGCGCGTCTCGGAGAAGAACCGGCGCTTGCCGAGCTGTTCGCGCACGCGAGGCTCGGTGATCGTCACCTTGCGCTTGACGGTCCCCTCGGCCACCTGCCGCGCGACCTTGCGACAGATCGTCCCGACCTCGCGCTCGAGCTGGCGCACGCCCGCCTCGCGCGTGTAGTCGGCGATGATCACCCGCAGCGCCGGGTCGGTGAAGGCGATCTGGCTTGGGCGCAATCCGTTGCGCTCGATTTGGCGCGGGACGAGGTAGCGCCTGGCGATCTGGAGCTTCTCCTCCTCGGTGTAGCCGGCGAGCTGGATCACCTCCATCCGATCCCGTAAGGGTCCAGGGATCGTGTCGAGCGTGTTCGCCGTGCACACGAACATCACGTCCGAGAGATCGAACGGGAGGTCGAGGTAGTAGTCGCGGAAGGTGTGATTCTGCTCGGGGTCGAGCACCTCGAGCATCGCGCTCGACGGGTCGCCGCGGAAGTCCGAGCCCATCTTGTCGATCTCGTCGATCATCAACAGCGGGTTGCGCACGCCGGCGTCGCGTAGCGCGCGGATGATCACGCCGGGTAGGGCGCCGATGTAGGTTCGGCGGTGCCCACGGATCTCGGCCTCGTCGCGCAGGCCGCCGACGCTGATCCGCTCGAACTTGCGGCCGAGCGCCCGCGCCATCGAGCGCCCCAGCGACGTCTTGCCCACCCCGGGCGGGCCCACGAAGCAGAGGATCGATCCCCGCGCGTCCGGCTTCAACCTCCGAACGGCGAGGAACTCGAGGATCCGGTCCTTGACCTGCTCGATGTCGTAGTGATCTTCGTCGAGCACCGTGCGCGCGTGCTGGAGGTCCAGGTTGTCCTCGGTCTTCTTGTCCCACGGGAGCGCGGCGATCCACTCGAGGTAGGCGCGGATCACGCCGTACTCGGCCATCGCCGGCTGAAGCCGCTCGAGCCGGGCGAGCTCGCGATCGACCTGCTTGCGGACGACCTCGGGCAGCTCGAGCGCCTCGAGCTGAGAGCGCAGCTCGTTGGCTTCGGCCTGGACCTCGTCGGCCTCGCCGAGCTCCTCCTGGATCGCTTTGAGCTGCTGGCGCAGGAAGTACTCACGCTGTCCCTTGTCGAGCTCCGACTGGACCTGGGACTGGATCTTCGACCCGATCGCCACGACCTCGAGCTCGCGCGCGAGGATCTCCGACAGTTTGCGCAGGCGCTTTGACACGTCGAGCTCCTCGAGCAGCCCCTGCTTCTCCTCGGTCGGGATGCGCAGCGCCCCGGCGATCAGATTGGCCAGCATGCTCGGGTCCTCGACGTTGGCGACCATCACCTGGAGCTCCTCGGGCAGGTAGGGGACCTGCTCGATGATGTCCGTGAAGGTGTGCTGGACGTTGCGCATCAGCGCCACCATCTCGGGCGTCTGATCGACGACGTCGGGCGCCTCCTCGATCTCGGCCACGAGATAGGGCTCGGTGCTCACCCACCCGGTGATCCGGATCCGCTGGCCGCCCTGGATCAGGACGCGCAGCGTGCCGTCGGGGACGCGGATCATCCGCGCCACCACCCCGAGCACGCCGACCGTGTAGAGGTCGTCGGGGGTCGGGCTCTCGGCCTCCGGGCGCCGGCTCGCCACCATCCCGATCGTCCGCTCGCCCCGCAGCGCCTCGTTGATCAGCTCGACGCTGCGCGGCTGACCGATGTTGAGCGGGACGAGCATGTCGGGGAACGTGACCGTGTCGCGCAGGGGAAGGACGCCGACACTCTGGGGGAGCTCATGCGTCGCGCCGACCGTTACGTCCCGGGCCGGACGCTCCGCGGTGCCGACCTCGATCACGAGCCGCCCTCGCCGGACTTGGTGATCGGAACCGGCCGCGAGCCCGGCGCGCGCACGAGCGGCAGCTCGATGCGGAGCATGCCGTCCTCGTAGACGGCCTTCGCCTCCTGCCCGCGCACCTCGGCGCCGAGCTCGACGACGCGCCGGAACTGGCCGCGCTCGATCTCCACCTGCTGGTAGACGTCGTTCTCAGACCCGGACGGGCGCCGCACGCCCGACAGCATCAGCCTGCGGCCCTCGATCTCGATCTCGATCTCGGCCGGGTCGATACCGGCCAGCGCGGCGGTGACGATCGCGCGGGGCGGGTCGAGTGCGTACGCGACGTCGACCGCCGGCAGGAACCCGGTGCGGCGGCCGGCCATCCCGCCGCGCCCGAACACGTCGCCGAACAGCTGATCCATCTCGCGACGCATCCGCTCGAAGTTGGCAAACAGATCGCGCTCGGACATCCAGACGGAGGTTAATGGGCCGCCTGCGGCGGCGTCCCTGGGGCCGTTCCGCCGGGCATCCCTGCCCGGCGGCCATCCGCGTCCGTTGCCTCAGCGCGGATGACGCGCCACACCCCGGCTCAGCGAGGGTCGGTGGCGCGTCGTCCACAGTAGACGTGGATCATCCGCCACCGCCCTCCCGCTCCACGGGGTTGTGGCGCGTCGTCCACACTAGACGTGGATCATCCGCCACCGCCCGGTGATGGGAGGGGCTGTGGCGCGTCGTCCACAGTAGACGTGGATCATCCGCCACCGCCCCCGCCGCGGAACGGGCGGTGGCGTGTCGTCCACGTTCGGGAGCTCGAAGACGGACCGGACGCGCGACGTCCGCCGGGCACGGACGCCCGGCGGAACGGCCCCACGGATGCCGCGAAGCGGCCCAAAAGCCCGAGTTTCTCCGCACTCACCCGCGCTCCAACGCGTGAATTCAGATTCAGTCGGCTCTGGTCCGAGTTTCGCCGCACTGGCTGGACCGGAGCGCGGCGAGTGCGGAGTTACTCGGGGTGCCCGGGCACCTCGTACACCGCACCCTCGTGGGCCATGTCGACCGGCCGGCCGAACGCGGCCCCGGCCTCGGCCTGGGCCCAGTCGCCGTCGAGCTCGTCCGAGAAGTGGGTGATGACCAGACGGTGCGCGCCGGCGCGCCGGCCGTGCTCGCCCGCCTCGGCCGGCGTGAGGTGGCCGCGCTTGCCGGTCCGCTCGGGGCGCGGCAGCGTCGCCTCGATCAGGAGCAGATCGGTGCCCTGAGCGAAGCGGACGAGCTGATCGTTCGGGCTGCAGTCAGCGCTGTAGGTCAGCCGGCCGCCGTTGGCGGCGATCTGCGAGGCGAACGTCCGCGTGTAGTGAGGTACCTCACAGAAGCTGACCCGGAACGGGCCGAGCGACAGCTCATCCGGTCCGTCGTACTCGTGTATCGCGAAGGCCCGCTCGACGAGTTCCTCGTCGCCCCAGCACGACACGAGCCGCCGAAACATGTCACCCGCACCCTTCGGTGCGTACAGCGCCGGGTGGGCAGGGGCGTTAGTGCCCGGCCACCCGCCCACCGCCACCGGCTGCTGGCGCGGCGCGTACTGCAGCGCGTAGCTGAACGGGATCAGGTCGAGAAAGTGATCGGCGTGGAGGTGACTGATCAGAACCGCGTCGACGTCGACGTAATCGCGGAAGTGACGAAGCTTTGAGAACACGCCGTTGCCGCAGTCGAGGAGCAGCGCGTAGTCATCCTGCTCGACCAGATATCCGCTGCATGCCCCGCCTGCGTCCTGCCAGGACGGGGACTTCCCCAGCACGGTGATGCGCACGCCGCTCCTCTCTCGGTGTGGGCTCACTGTAGTGGCTGGGGCCGAGGCGCCGCGTCAGGCGCCGCCGACTTATTCCAACCCGTCCGCGCGCTTGCGAAACAGCACGTGTCGCCGCAAAGGTCCGTCCGGAACCGTGGGGTGATCGAAATCGTCGGCCGGATCGTGAGTCATCCCGAGGCGACGCATCACCCGGATCGAACGCTCATTGACGACAGCGGTGAACGACACCACCTCGGGGCACATCAGGTCGTTGAAGGCGAAGGTGAGCGCCTCCGTCGCCGCTTCGGTGGCGTAGCCACGACCCCAGTAGGGATGGTCCAGGCGCCAACCGATCTCGACCGCCGGGGTGAAGTGAGCGTCGAACCGCGGCCGGTTCAGTCCGACAAAGCCGATGAACGCGCCGCCGTCCACCACCTCGACGGCCCACAGGCCCCATCCCTGGTGCTCGATCGTCGCATGGTTGAACCTCGCGAAGTCGTCACTCTGGCCCCGAGACATGAGCGCCGGGAAATAGCGCATCACCTCGGGATCGGCGTTGAGCGCCGCGAACGGCGCCAGGTCGTCGTCGCGCCACTGCCGCAGCAGCAGGCGACGCGTCGTGAGCTCGGTCACGTCGGCGATCGTAGAGCGGCTCGGGCGCCGCCGTCAGGCGCCGCCGACCAATCTCCACTCAGCCCGAGAGGCTCCCGCCGAGGCTGCTCCCGCTGGTCACCTGATCCGGAGGCGGAGGTGTCGGGCGCGGCTGGGGTCCATAGTCGGTGAAGTCGGCGGTGGCGATCTCCTGCAGAGAGGAGCCCGTCGATCCGCCCAGCGTCAGCGTCGTGACAACACGGCGAACCAGGTTGTGAGCGTCGATCCACACGTCAATCGGGACGTCCTGGTCCTGCGTGAGCTGCTTGGCCAGAGACGAGGGAAGGCCCGGTACGAGCCGATCCAGGTTGACCTCGGCCTGGTAGTGCGTCGTCTGCACTCCGTCCACCTGCTGTTGCCCCTCATCGGTGATGTTGTCCGCGCCGGCGCGGAGCTCCTGGAGAGTCTGCGAGGGGTCGCTGGTGAGAGAGTCTCCGAGCGAAGAGAGATCAGCGGCCTTGGCCACATTGACCTCAACCCATGGTTTCCCGCCCAGGCTCGGCAGCTGATCGACGATCGCCTGCGGAAGCTTCATGTAGTAGTTCGCGCCGTCGAGCACCATCGCCATCTGCATCGTCGAGTCTCCCGTCGATTCGCTGAACAGCGGGATCTGCGACATATCGATGCTGAGCGACATCGAGGCGGCGTGGTCGGGCGGATCGACCACCGCGCTGCCGGTGGCGGTGATGGGCGTGGAGCTCTGCGGACTGGTCAGGCTGAGGCTCAGGTTCATCCGGTAACCGGGACTGTTCGCCGAAGAGGTTGCCGCCTGTGCGATCGGATCGGTGGCTTGACTCGAGGGTCCAAACAGGACAAACGCGGCGACCGCGGCGAGCACCAGACCGCCGACCGCGGCGAGGAGCTTGCTGGGCACGGGACGGCGGGACCGCGCGGGCGCCGGCGACGGAGCCGGGGCGTCGGGCACCGATGCAGCGGCGCTCGGAGGTGGGGTAAAGCCGGGCGGAGGCACCGACGAATTCACGCGACACCATTCGACCTCGCTCCCCGGGTGCCTGAATCCGAGCGGCCGTTGTGGACGCTTTACTCAGTCTTGCGGTACCAGCGCGGGGACGTCGTCGGTGGTGGCTTCAGCGACGCGTGCACGACGATCATGTTCGCCTCGGCGGTGGCGATCGAGGCGCGCAGTGCGGTTTCGAACTCCTCCCCGAAGCCTTCGACGACCGTCGCCGGCAGCCCGAACGAGGCGGCGAAGGCGACGAAGTCGGGCCCGACGAGATCGACGCCGAACGGCTCCTCGCCGGCCTGTACCTGATCGAAGCGCAGCATGCCGTAGCCGCCGTCATCGACCAGCACGAGCGTGAGCGGGATCCGCTCCTGCACGACGGTGGCGAGCTCCCCGCACGCGTACATGAATCCACCGTCGCCGCACACGCAGACGGTCGGACCGGCGCCGGCCAGCGCCGCTCCCAGAGAAGCGGGAAAGCCGAACCCGAGCGTCCCCCACCCGAGCGGGTAGGCCAGCTTGCGCGGCCCCGGCACCCGCCAGTAGCCGGCGAGCCAGTAGCCCGGGATACACATGTCTGTCACCACGACGGTGTCGGGCGCGAGCGCGCGGTGAACGACGTCGAGGAGTTTGCTCACCTGTTCGTCGTCTTCGCGCACGGACGCCTCGACCGCCGCGCCGATACCCGCCAGGCGCCGCTCGAGCCCATCGACGCTCCCGCGGGGCGTCACCCGCGGAACGAGTCGCTCGAGGACGGCGCGCGCGTCCCCCACGAGGGTGAGATGGGCGCGGTAGCTCTTGTTGGCGTCGGCCTCGTCGACGTTGACCGCGATCAACGTGGGCGGCGCCGGCATCTGCCAATTCTGTGTGTTCGTGCCGTCGAAATCCGAGCCGACGGCGAGCACCACGTCCGCCTCGTCCCACAGAGCTCCGACCTCGGGCGCGTGCGCCGGACCGGGGACCGCGCACGGATGCTCGGGTGAGAGCAGGCCGCGGCCCATGAAGGTGGTGAGAACCGGCGCGGCC
>DATBYI010000555.1:0-5744 GCA_036513815.1 Solirubrobacteraceae bacterium | reverse complement strand
CAACTGCAGATAGACGTCCTCGAGCGTGTGACGGCTAACGGTCAGGCCGGTCACCCGGACGTCGTGCTCAAGCGCCCACCTGGTCAGCTCGTACAACGCCTCGAGCTCACGGTCAGTCCGCAGCTCGACGGACGGCCCGTCGCCGGCGACTGTCACCGGCAGATCCGCCGGCGTGACGCCCGCGGGCAACTGGAACCGAATCGTGGCCGCACCATGGTCGCGGCCCCCTAGAGACGCCGGCGGACCGTGGGCCACGATCTTGCCCGATGCGATGATCGCCACTTGGTCGGCGAGCGCCTCGGCCTCGTCCATGTAGTGCGTAGTGAGCATCACCGTGGTGCCCTCGGCGGCGAGGCTGCGCACCAGGTCCCACGAGGTTCGCCGCCCCGCCGGATCAAGTCCGGTGGTCGGCTCATCGAGGAACAACAGCGCGGGATTGCCGACAATCCCCAGGCCGACATCCAGTCGTCGCTGCTGACCGCCCGAGAGCGTCTTGACCTTCGCGTCGGCCTTCTCCGCCAGACCGATCAGCTCGATCACCTCGCCCACCGACCGCGGCGCAGGATAGTAGCCGGCGTTCCGCTCGAGCACCTGGCGCACGGACAGAAACGGCTCCACCGCAAGCTCCTGCAAGACGACCCCTAATTGGCTGCGGAGCCGCTGCCCGGATCGGCGATCCCCCGGGTCGATCCCCAACACCCGCACCTCGCCCGCGTCGCGGTTGCGGAATCCCTCCAGGATCTCGATCGTCGTCGTCTTGCCCGCCCCATTGGGACCCAGGAGCGCGAACACCTCACCAGCCTCGACCTCGAAACTCACCCCATCGACGGCGCGGACCGGCCCGTACGACATAACCAACTCACGAACGCTCACCGCCGGCACGCTTCACCCCCCGCAAGAGATTCGCTCCGGATGCACGCGATATAACTGGACACGAGCGGCATCCCACCATACCGAGAGGCCAATGGCCCTCGACGAGGAGATCGTCCGATGCGCAAAGTGGTTGCCTATGAGTTGCTCTCGCTTGACGGCGTAGCCGAGCGGCCGGACCAGTTCGTGACCGAGTTTGATGACGTGATGCGGGAGAACCTCGGGCGCGTTATCGCCGCTCAAGACGCCGTGCTCCTCGGGCGGCGGACCTACAACGAGTGGGCCGGATTCTGGCCGACGAGTGACATCGAGCCATTCGCGAGCTTCATCAACGGCGTCAAGAAGTTCGTGGTGACCTCGACGCCACCCGAGCTCGAGTGGGCGAAGACCGCAGTCGTCGAGGGCAGCCTCGGAGAGTTCGTTACTGAACTCAAACGGCAGCCGGGCGCCGACATCGGGATCCACGGGAGCATTTCGATAACCCAGTCGCTGCTACAGGCGAGCTTGGTCGACGAACTCCGCCTTGTCATCGCACCCGCCGTGCACCTGCACGGGCGAAGGCTCTTCGATGGAGGAAGCGCCAGCCGGCTGTCGTTGACCAGCAGCATCACCTCTCCGGCCGGCTATCTGCTCGTTGACTATGCGGTAAGAGGCTGACTCAGTCGAGCGCCTAGCGGGTCAGGGCTTCGGCTCGTCGAGCAGAAGCTCGGTCCGGTACTTCGGCGCGAGGGCGATCGCCTTGGCGATGAACGCGGCGGTCGCGGCATCGTCGAGCACGGGCGGAGCCTCGGTTCGGTGCGCGACGGGCACGCCGACCTCCTTGAAGAACTCCTCCTGACCGGCTGGGGAGCAGAGACACAGCAACCGGGCAGGCCTTTCGGAAACGTTGCGGAAGACGTGCGGGGCGTTGGCGGGCACGTTGATCGTGTCGCCGGCCGTCGCGGCGGTGCTGACGCCGCGGAAGGTGAGCTCGATCTCGCCGTCGAGGATGGTGAACATCTCCTCGAAGTCGTGGCGATGGGGCGGCGGACCGCCGCCCGGAGGGACGTGCATGTCGATCAGCGTGTAGCGCCCGGCGGTATCGGCGCCGGACACGAGGATCGTGTAGGTGTCGCCGACCACCCCGAGGTGAGGCAGCGACTCGTCGGTGTCGGGGCTCACGTACGTGAGAGCCCTTCCGGGGTCGTCGGCGGGGATCGGTCCGGGTGGTTTTGACTCGGCGGGCGCGGTGTCGTTCATCGGGGGCCTCCTCCATCGCTTAGCATAAGCGGAAGAAATCATCCGCTTATGAACGGAGCCTAGCGAACACGACCCCGTCTCGCTCATGGGACGATCCCCCCGATATGGCCGGAGCACCGACAAAAGCACGACGCGCTGCGCGGAGACCGCGAAGTGACGCCGCGGCCAATCGCGAACGAATCCTCGCCGCCGCGACGATCGCGGTCAGGCGCGACGGGGAGCGCGTGCCGATGGCGACGATCGCCGACGAGGCGGGCGTCGGGATCGGAACCCTCTACCGCCACTACCCGACGCGCCCCGACCTCCTAGCGGCGCTGACGCTGCGGTCCTTCAACCTCGTCCTGGAGCACGCCCGCGCGGCCGCACTGAGCAACGAGGCGGCCCCCGCGGTACTCCTGCAGTTCCTCGAACAGACGATCGAGGCGCGCGACGAGTTCGTCCTCCCGCTCCACGGCGGCCCCGTCATCCACGACAAGAAGATCGCCGCGCTTCAAAGCGAGATCAGAAATCTCCTCGAAGAGGTGCTGGTCCGCGGACGCCGCGAGCGGACCATCCGGCCAGACGCCACCCCCAACGACATCATCATCACTGGAGCGATGCTCGCCCAACCACTCCCGCACGCTGCCAACTGGGACCAACTCGCGCGGCGGCAAGCCAGAATCTTCATCGCAGGCCTCGTACGATGAGCTGGATGCCATGCTGATCTACTCGATGAGCGTCTCGGTGGACGGCTTCATCGCCGACCGCGACGGCGAGTTCGGGTGGGGGGTCCCCGACGAGGAGCAGTTTCGTTTCCACATCGAGCAGATACGCGAGCTCGGCGGCTTTCTACTGGGCCGCAGGCTCTACGAGACCATGCTCGTGTGGGAGACGGATCCCTCGTTGCGCGAGAACGAGTCCGGGGCGACGTTCGCCGACGTCTGGTCCGCAATCCCGAAGGTCGTCTTCAGCCGCACGCTCGAGAGCGTTCAGGGCAACGCCCGGCTCGCGGAGGCGTCGGTGGCCGAGGAGGCCGCTGCGGCGCTCGAGGCGACCGACAAGGACGTCGCGATCGGCGGCGCCGGCCTGGCCGCGACTGCCGTCGAGCGCGGCCTCGTCGACGAGCTGCGCATGTTCCGCAATCCGATCGTCGTCGGGGGCGGTACGCCCTTCCTGCCGCCGATCACCGAAAACGTTCCGCTGGACCTGGTCGAAACCAGGACGTTCGGCTCGCGCGTGATCTTCGAGCGCTACCGGCGCCCCTGAACGGGCGTCAAGCATCGCGCTCTTGCTCGTAGCGCCGGTGCGCTTCCTCCACGAGCTTGACCATCTGCCAGTACGCGATGAGGTCGCGCTCGCCGTCCGTCGCGTTCGCGAAGAAGCGCCGGGCTATCGTCAGCTCGCCTCGATCTCGTCCTTCCGCCTGCTCGGCGATCCAAGCGCGATCGATCCGCCTTTGGGCGATCAAACCGATCGCGGACTCGATCTCCGAGCCGGTGCAGTCACCGAGCCGCTTGAACTCGCCTCGGCCGATCTCGAGCGACTCTTCTGGGTTGACCTCGCCCATCTCCACATGCTCCTCTCCGGCTCGGATGGCGAAGCCATCCTTTCCGTCGCCTCCTATGGTTCTGGCGGGGGAGGGTCGACGAGCTCGAGGGCGCCGAAGCCGGACACCGGTCCGTCCATCAGGAACATCTCGACCGTCAGATCGGGCTCGACGTGCGCTTGGCTGAGGAACGCGAGCACGTTGCGACCGGTCAGCTCCTGGATCATCTCGCTGTACCGGACCTTCATCATGCGCTGGAAGTCGCGGCGCATCTCGAGTACGCGCTCGGGCTCGCCGCCTTCCATCATGGTGCGCTCGATCGCGGTGAAGCCGTTCGAAAGGACGCACACGATCAGGTTGTCGAGTACGTAGGTCTTGGCCTTGATCGGTCCGCGTCCGTAGTGCTCGCGCATCAGCGCGACGATTCGATTGGTGATCTCGGAGAGCAGCTTGCCGCCCGAAAGCGGGCGCAGCTCCGGGTCGCCCGACCCGAAGTCGCTCATCTCCGCTCTCCTGGTGCTGTCCTCGGTGTTTTGCTGCTCACTGGTTCTGGGTGCTTCGCTGTCTGAGGCTGCGCTCCGTGGCGCGACCCCCGATCTCGAACCGCGAGACCTCGCGAGATTACTCGACCACGGGGGCAGACGGCCACCTCACTATGACACTGGGTCGGTTGATCTCGGTTACTCGTCTACGCCTCGCACGGTCGAATTCCGAGCGCGACGGTCGGAATGTGGTAGGCTCAGTCTGCGCTCAGTGAGCCCCTCGCTCTTCCAGCTTCCCGGGCGATTTTCCGTTGGAAGTGCAGAGAGGCGGTTGCCATGGGCACCGCACCAAAGAAGTCCCGCGCCGCGAAGCAGCTCGCGCGCCGTGCTTATGCGGCGAACATGCCGGCGTCTATGGAATTTCTCATCGTCGAGGACAACGGCGGCGCCTACCACTGGAGGCTCCGTGACGGCGACGGCGCGATGCTCGCGCAGTCGGGAGCCTTCGCTTCCTACCGGGACGCAGAACACGCCGCACAGCAGGTGCGCGGCGGCGCCCTCTCGGCGCGATTCCCCCCCCGGGCCGTCGGCGCGGTGCCCATTGATCTCATTGCGCGCCGCGACGCACCGAACCACAACTCGGACGACCCGAACGACAACTCGGACGCCGAACGTTGGCTGGATGAAGGCGGCAGCTTCAGCAGTCAGGCGGTGGCGAAATGGCCGCAGCCACGCTGACCCCAGCTCCGGTGGGCACCGAGACTCCGCGCAAGCCCGACTCGAGACCGACCTACAGCTGCCCCGAGTGCGGGCACGCGCTGCGCGTGTTCGGGCTGGGCCGCCACCGGGTGTACTTCGAGCCTGGTGACGAGCGCTCCGACGACCCCGTCATGAACCGGGTCTGCCCGGAGTGCGGACACGGTTTGCCCGGGAAGAGTTCACAGTGATCCAAAGCGGTCACGCCGCCCATACAGGAGCTCGCTCGTAGCCCGACCCGCGTCCGCATTCTCAGTGCGGACCGGCGGTAACAGCTTCTCAGTGCGGACCGACGGTAACCGCGGTCGCGTCTGCGGATCGGTAACGCCGCGAAGCTACGCTACCGGCCCCGCAGTCAAAACCAGTAACCCCCGCCTCACGCCTCGTGGCACTCGTCGTGCCGTTGGTGGCAACAGGACTTGGGCTGAGAATTCTGGCCGCAGGGCCAGTCACTTCCCGATAGTACTCCTATCGAGACGTCCGTGGGCGCGATCGCGAAATTCAGCGCGATCGCGAAAAACTCGTCAGGATCCGGTCCCTAGGTGAACACGGGAATATGACGAGGTTGCTGCTCCGTCACCGGCCGCCTGCTTAGGCGCTGCCTGAGCGAACGTGACGAGCTTTCCTCGCTCTTCGTCCCACAGCTTGAGCCGGACTGTGCGGAGCGCATCCCACAGCGACAGCGTCGGGACCTGATGGAAGACCGGGTTCTCGTCGTGAGCCCGTTGCAAGTTGTAGTTCGGAATCCGCGCGTTCAGATGGTGGACGTGGTGCAGCCCGATGTTGCCGGTGAAGAACTGCATGACCTTCGGCAGCTTCAGGTAGGAGCTGCCGCGAAGCGCCGCGTCAGAGTAATTCCAATCATCCGCGGA
>DATBYI010000554.1:0-2094 GCA_036513815.1 Solirubrobacteraceae bacterium | reverse complement strand
CGAAGTAGGGGACGCCGGCGAAGCGGCGAGGTGCATATGGCTCAGCTTTCCGTAGCGAAGCCGATCGCACGATCCGCTTCTGATTTGCCGCGAGCCTACCGGCGCGGGCGCCCGCGTGCGTAAGGATCGACGATGAGAGTTTCGATCCTTACCCGCCGACCCTCACCCGCCGAGGAAGTCCAGCAACGCCGGATTTGCCTTGTCGGGGAAGGTCCAGCCGATGTTGTGCGGCCCGTTGTTTCCGCGGTCGCGCGATTCGGAGATACAAATGCTCGGGGTTATGCGATATCTGGGTGTGAAAGCAATACGACGCCAGCGCGGGACACCGAGCGACGCTGAACTGCTCAAGCGTGCGCGACGTGATCCGTCGGCCTTCTCAGAGCTGTACACCCGGCACGTCGGCGACGTGCACGCGTGGCTGTCCCGGCGAATTGCCTGGGCGGCCAGCGACCTCGCCGCCGAGACGTTCGCGCGGGCTCTCTTGAGCATCGACCGCTTCCGCGACGACCACGACGGATCGGCGCTGCCGTGGCTGCTCGGAATCGCCCGCAACGTTCTCGCGGACACCGTCCGGCGGGATCAGATCGAGACGCGCGCTCGCGAGCGACTCGGCCTGCCGCTCGACCTCGCCGCCGAGGATGGATTCACCGAAGTCGAGGAGCGCCTCTCCCCCCGCCTCGCGCTGGAGCGTCAGCTCGACGCTCTCCCGCCCGGCGAGCGTGAAGCGCTTGAGCTGCGAGTCATCGACGAGCTTCCCTACCCGGAGCTCGCCGCCCGTCTCGACATTCAACCCGCAGCCGCACGCCTGCGGGTCTCACGCGCTCTCCGGCGCCTCTCCCACACCGTCCCCCAGGAGGAAGCATGACCACCCCGATCCCGCCCAGCCTCGAGCGCTTCGGCGACGAGCTCAACCGCGCGGCACACCGCGAGCTGTCCGCCCCACCAGGACGCGCGCGTACGCGTCTTCGTCGCTCGCGTCCTCGACTTCTCGCCGGCGGCACGCTCGGACTGGCGGGCGTCGGCGCGGCGCTTGTCCTCATCCTCGGCGGCTCGGCGGCCTCGCCGGCGTTTGCCATCACGAAGAGCAGCGATGGCTCGGTGCTGGTGCATCTCAACATCAACTCGTCGCTTCCGCAGGTGAACGCCAAGCTCGCCGCGATGGGGACCCATGAGCAGATCGGGATCGCGATGGCGCCCGGCCCGGCGGCCGTTAGCGGCCCGGTCACCTGCGCACCGCGCCCCGGTGTGTCGGGACCGACAGTGAGGGTTCTCGATGGCCCGAACGGCACGGAGGTGATCACCCCGGGCCAGACCGGGGACAACACGGGCGTGGGCACCTGGCACCTTGCCTCGTGCAGCGTGTACCCGGCGAACACCAGTCTGTCGACGCTCCCCGGGTATTCGGGCAACAGTTGATCCGATGACGGCCACCGGCGCCCGCCCGGCGCGGGCGTCGGCGATGGCACGGTTGGCGGTCCGGCCCCCGGGTGATGGTGGGGGCCGGACCGCTTCGCGCTGGCCGTGGCTGCTCGTCGTCGCCGCGGTCGGATGGAACCTTGCGAGCCTCCGGGCACTCACCCTCGGGGTCACCTACCTGAACGACAGCTCGCTGCACGAGCAGATGGTGCGCTTCGCGACGGCCCAGCTTCGCGGCGGACATCTGCCGCTCTCGAGCTGGTTCCCGTTCCTCGGTGAAGGTTCGCCGCAGTTTCTCCACTACCAGAGCCTCCCGGCCATCCTGTCCGGCGCGGTTGGTCTGCTGACCGGGCCTGACGTCGCGTTTCGCTGGTCGGTGTACCTGCTCCTGTCGCTGTGGCCGATCTGCGTCTACCTCTCGGCACGCGCGTTCGGGGCGGATAGGCCGGCGGCGGCCGCCTCGGCCACGATGGCCCCGTTCCTGGTGAGCATCACCGGGGTCGGCTACGAGCAGCACGCCTATGTGTGGACCGGGTACGGCGTCTGGACGCAACTCTGGGCGTCTTGGACGTTGCCGCTCGCGTGGGGCTTCAGCTGGCGAGCGATCCGCGACGGGCGCGGTTATTTCCGGGCGGTCGTGCTCACCGCTCTCACCATCGCGCTGCATTTCGAGACCGG
>DATBYI010000553.1:0-6734 GCA_036513815.1 Solirubrobacteraceae bacterium | reverse complement strand
GAGCGGGCGAGGAATCGCAGCCCGGCCGGGCGGGACAGCGGCTCCTGCGCGATCTCGGCCGGGATCCGGTAGCACACCGTGTCCTCGGCCGCCCTCGCCTCGAAGCCCGTGGGCAGGCCGGACAACATCGAGGCGTGGCCGAACAGCTCGCCCTCACCGAGGAGATCGAGCACGCGGCCGTCGAACACGATCTCGACCGCGCCAGCGCGGACGACGCGCAGGTGCTCGATGGGTTCGGCCCCCTGGCAAAAGATCGTCGCGCCGGCGCGATGGAACTCGACTTCGGCCGCCGCGGCGACGCGCTCAACATCGCCGGCGTCGAGCGCGTCAAACGGCGGGTGCTCGTGGAGAAACCGGGTGACTTCGGGCGCCGCGGTGGCGCTCATGCTCCCGACCTTAGGGTCCGTAGGGAAATTAGTTGTGGAGTTTGACGAGTGACTGGGCGTGGCTGGCGTCGCCGGCTCGCCGCGAGAATACCGGGGTATTTGAGGGCGAGCCGGTGACGTCAGGCGCGTCCAGACGCCGTCAAAACCGCAGATAATTTTCCTACGGGCCCTCAGTCGACGACCGCTAACCAACTGCCGCGGGTGCCGCGGCCTCGGCGCCGCGGGCAGCGTCCTCCTTGAGCATGTCGGCGCACTTCTCGCCGATCATCATCGTGGTGATGCATGGGTTGATGGCCGGGAGGAACGGCAGGATCGACCCGTCGGCGATACGCAGCGAACGCACACCGCGGACGCGCAGCCGGGGATCGACGACCGCCAGCGGGTCCGAGTCCGGCCCCATGTGGCAGCTGCAGGCCGGGTGGTAGACCGTGTTGTGCGTCTTGTGCATGTAGTCGATCAGCTCGTCGTCGGTCTGAGCCTCCGGTCCGGGCGCAAGCTCGGCTCCGGCCCACTCGGCCATCGCGGGCTGCGAGACGATCTGGCGGGCCAGGCGCATGCCGTACGCCATGACTCGCTCGTCGTGGCCCTCGGAGTCGGTGAAGTACCGGGGATCGACGCGCGCGCGGTCGCGATAGTCAGACGAGCGCAGCCGCACGGTTCCGCGTGAGCGGCCCCGGCACACGTTCGGGGTCAGGCAGAACCCGTTCTCGGTCGTCGGGTAGCCCCAGCGTGCCGTGTTCATGTCGAACGGCACCGATCCGTAGTGCATCATCAGGTCGGGCCGGTCGAGTCCGGGCTCGGACGTCGAAAACAATCCGATCTCCCACCACTGCGTCGAGGTGCGGATCATCGGCTTCCTGGCGTCCCACTGGACGATCCCCTCGACGTGGTCGTCGAGGTTCGCGCCCACGCCGGGCGAGTGGACGAGCGTCTCGATCCCGAACTCGTGCAGGTGCTCGCCCGGACCGATGCCCGAGAGCATCAGCAGCTTTGGCGTATCGATCGAGCCGGCGCTCAGGATCACCTCACGTCGGGCCTTGACCGAGGCCTGCGTGAGCAGATCGGGAGTGAGGTACTCGACCGCGGTGGCGCGGCCGTCCTGCACGGCCACCCGCTTGACCCAGCACGCCGTCCTGATCTCGAGGTTCGGCCGCGAGCCGAGGATCGGATGCAGGTACGCGTGCGACGACGACATCCGCGTGTTGTCGGCCGAGGAGTTGATCTGGAACCAGCCGGCTCCATTGGTCACCGTGTAGCCCTCGTTGTAACGGCTCGTCGGCAGCCCGGCCTGGGCCGCGGCCTCGAGCAGCGCAACGCCGCACGGATCGTCCGGCGGCACGGTCCGGATGTTGACCGGGCCGTCGCGGCCGTGGTGGTCGCCCGGCCCGTCGTTGGTCTCGAGGCGCCTGATGAGCGGCCAGCAGTCGGCCGCGCTCCACCCCTCACAGCCCGTCGCCGCCCACTCGTCGAGGTCCTCCTTGGGAGTCCAGAAGGCGATGCACGAGTTGTGCGACGAGCAACCGCCCAGGACCTTCGCGCGCGCATGGCGCAGGAAGCTGTTCCCGCGCGCCTGGGGCTCGACGAGGTAATCCCAGTCGTAGCCCGAGTCGAGCAGGTACATCCAGTCCTCGAGCCGGAGGACCCGCGGATCGTCGACATCCGAAGGTCCCGCCTCGAGCAGGCAGACCGTGACCGACGGGTCCTCGGTCAATCGAGCCGCGACGACGCAGCCGGCCGTGCCGCCGCCGGCGATCACATAGTCGAACTCGCCCGCTTCGATCATGGCGCCATCTCCCCGAGCGGCTGGCGCTCGCCGGAGAAGGTCGGAATGTCCGCCCGATGCTCGCTCAGGATCACGTCGCCCTTCTTCTTCTGAACGGCGAAGTAATAGATCGCACCAACGATGAACGACGCACCGATGAACTCATACGCGCCGAAGCGGAAGTACCACTTGGTCCCGTATACGGTGGCGCGGGGCCAGGCGATGTTGAAGGCAACGACCACCCCGTAGACGACGGCGAAGATGTTCACCGGCAGGCCCCAGCGCCCCATGTTGAAGTAGGGGCCGTGGCCCTGGCGGGGCCACTCGCCGCGCATCCGCTTGCGGAGCATCGACCACGTAACGGCCAGATACGGCAGGTAGAACATGATGATCGCGACCGAGGTCAGGGTCAGGAACGCCGACTGGTTGGCGAGGTTGACCGCGAGCAAGGCGAGCGAACACACCCCGACGAACAACGCCGGGACGATCGGCACCTTGGCCCGCCCGGACACGCGCGCGATATGCGAACCGGCCGGGAGCCTACCGTCGCGCGCCATCGAGAACAGCATGCGGATGCACGCGGTCATCACCGCGAGCGTGCACACGGTGATCGCGATCGCCGAGTCGATCAGGAAGATGTTGCCGAGCGTGTTGCCGAGCGCCTGCTTGATGATGTACGGCAGCCCGAGCAGGCCGATGTTCTTGTCCGTGATGTCCTTGACGGACATCATTGCGAACAGGATCAGCAGCGCGCCGATGATCGCCGCTGCGATGAGCGCGCGGAGGATCGCCGGTGGCGCGTTCCGCCGTGGGTCGTTGGTCTCCTCAGCGAGCGTGCCCGCCGTGTCGAACCCGTACATCACGTACGCGCTCATGATGCCGCCGATCAGGAAGGCGCCGAGGTATCCCCAGCTGTGCCCGGCCCCGGTGCCGTTGGTGTGGAGGACGACGCCCGGCCCCCGGGTGAAGTGGAAGATCAGCAGGATGACGAGGACCGAGGCTCCGATCAGCTCGGCCATCACGCCGAAGTTGTTAATCCGCGCCATCGTCTTGACGCCGAGCATGCAGACGATCGTTCCGAAGACGACCAGGATCGCGCCCAGGATCAGCGCGTTCTTGGCGCCGTCGGGCGTGCTGTAGGTGCCTGCGTTGGCCGCCGAGCCGACGAATTGAAGGTGCGTCGAGACCTGGGGGAGGACCACCTGCCACGCGACCGCGACCGCCGCGACGGTAACGATCGAGCCGATGATCAGGATCCAGCCCGTCATCCACGACAGGTAGTCGCTGCCGATCCGCTTCGACCACTGGTAGACCGACCCCGCGAGCGGGAACTGCCCGGCCAGCTCCGCGAAGCACAGCGCGACCGCGAACTGCCCGGCGAACACGATCAGCCAAGTCCACCAGACGGCGGGTCCCGCGTTCGCGAAGCCGAACCCGAACAGCTCGAAGACGCCAGTCAGGATCGAGATGTAGCTGAAGCCGGCGGCGAACGAGGAGAAGAAGCCAAGCGATCGGTCCAGCTCCTGCTTGTACCCGAAGCCCGCGAGCTCGCTCGAGTCCGCGCTAGTGCCGCTCGCTTCTCGAGTCTGTACGGCTGCCATCAATCAACCTCCCCGGTCCGCGCACTGCGGCGCGACCCATAGACGCCGAAACCCCAATCCGCATCGGAGCGGGGACGCACCCTCGAATCCATTGACCCGCACCTGATCGGGCTGTTATATATCAGTTGTCGAACTGTGTCAACGCGACCCAATCGGGGCGAAAACATCGATGGCGACAGTAACCGGACAGCAGATGTTCGTGGGGGGAAGTTGGCAGCCGAGCATCAGCCACGAGACGTTCGAGGCGACGAGCCCGGCCACGGGTGAGGTGATCGCGACCGTTCCGCTGGGCGACCGCGCGGATGCCGTGCGCGCGATCGACGCCGCGCGCGAGGCGGCGCCCAACTGGGAGCGGCTGACCGCCTTCGAGCGCGCCGCGAAGATGCATGCGGTCGGGGATCTGATCGAGGCGCGCCGGGAGGAGCTCGCGCGCACGCTCACCCTCGACCAGGGCAAACCGCTGCGCGCCGAGGCGTTCGGCGAGGTGGACGAGCTCGTCGAGTACTGGCGGATGGCCGCCGAGGACGCCAAGCGGCTGGGCGGCGAGCTCCCGAACTCGTTCTCGCCCGGCAAGCGCGTGATGCTCGTGCGGCGACCACGCGGCGTCGTCGGGGTCATCAGCCCCTGGAACTGGCCGTACACGATGCCCGCCGAGCTGATCGCGCCCGCCCTGGCGTGCGGGAACTCGGTCGTGTGGACCCCGGCTCCGTCCACCGCTGTGTGCGCGGTGGCGCTGGCCGAGTGCATCGCCGACGCCGACCTGCCGCCGGGCGTGTTCAACCTGGTCACCGGGCCCGGCCCGGTCGTCGGCGACGAGATCGCGCGAAACCCGGGGACGGACGGCGTTGCCTTCATCGGGTCAACCGCGACCGGCCGGCTCGTGGGGCAGGCGGCGGCCGGGAAGGCGACGCTGCTCGAGATGGGCGGGAACGGCCCGCTGGTGGTGATGGACGACGCCGACCTCACGGCCGCCGTCGAGGCCACCCTGACCGCGTGCTTCCTGTGCGCCGGCCAAAGCTGTACCGCCGGCGAGCGGATCCTCGTCCATCGGGCGGTGCGCGACGAGTTCGTCGAGTTGCTCGCGCGTCGCGTCACCGAGCTGATCGTGCTCGGCGATCCGTTCAAGGACGCAACGACGATGGGGCCACTCAACAACGAGCCGGTCGCGGCCAAGATGGACGAGCACGTCGGCGACGCAGTGGCGCGCGGCGCCAGCGTCCTGGCGGGCGGCTCACGGGCGACCGGATTCCCGACCGACCTCTACTGGGAACCCACCGTCCTCACCGACGTGCCGGCCGACGCGCGCGTCGCGCGCGAGGAGACGTTCGGTCCGGTGGCGCCGGTCGTGGCGGTCGATTCGCTCGAGCAGGCAATCGAGCTCACCAACGCGTCGCCCTACGGACTACTCGCGGCGATCTTCACCGCCGATCTGCGAAACGGACTCGAGTTCGCCGACCGCGTTCGGACGGGCTGGGTCAACATCAACGAGTCGAGCAACTACTGGGAGGCGCACCTTCCGTTCGGGGGACGCGCCGGGACTGACAGCGGGATCGGTCGCGTGGGTGGCGCGAGCGTCATGCACTCGTTCACCGAGTTGCAGACGGTGGTCGTCAGCTAAGGCGCCACCGACCATCCGGAGACTCACGAAGCACCATCGTCACCGTCAGCCGCGGCCCGTAGCCGGACCGCGGATCGGTCCGTAATCCGTCCATGTGATCTCCAGCACATCCGTATGCCGGTCGATGGCCGGGATATGGACGCGCCGACCAACTTCCGAGATGTTCTGCGGCGCAGCCCGAGTCGCCTGCGCGGAGAGCTCCCGCCCGCGGTCGCGGAAAAGCCGCTGCGCATTCTGTTCGTCACCTCCGCGCACAACAGCCTGAGCCAACGCGCGTACATCGCGCTCACCGAGATGGGCCACGACGTGACCGTCCAGGTCGTCGACTCGCCCGAGATCATCGAGGCGGCGGTGAACGCGCACCGGCCCGACCTCGTGGTGTGCCCGATGCTCAAGCAGTTCATCCCGGAGTCGGTGTGGCGTAACCACACCTGCCTCGTCGTGCACCCCGGTCCGCACGGCGACCGCGGTCCGTCCTCGCTTGACTGGGCGATCGAGCTCGGGTTCGACGAGTGGGGCGTGACCGTGCTCGAGGCGGTCGAGGAGGCCGACGCGGGCGACATCTGGGAGACGCGCAAGTTCAAGATGCGTCCGGTCGGCAAGAGCAGCATCTACCGCCACGAGGTCCGGAACGCCGCGGTCGAGATGCTCGTGTTCGCCGTCCACAACTTCGCGCGCGGGGAGTTCAAGCCGCTCCCGCTCGATTACGAGGACCCGAACGTGACCGGGCGGTTGCGGCCGCTGATCAAGCAGGCCGACCGCGCGATCGACTGGCGCTCGGACTCGACCGCCGGCGTGGTGCGCAAGATCCGCGCCGCCGAGGGTCACCCCGGCGTGCTCGACACGATCGCCGGCCACGGGTTCTACCTGTTCAACATGTACGTCGAGCGCGGCCTTCGCGGCCGGCCCGGCGACATCATCGCCACGCGCAACGGCGCGATCTGCCGCGCCACCGTCGACGGCGCCGTGTGGATCACCCACCTCAAGGCGAAGGAGGGCCGTTACACGTACAAGCTGCCCGCCGCTCGCGCTCTCGAGCTCGCCGGCGTCGTGCCGGACGCGCCGGAGATCCCGGTCGCCCTGCACGCCCCGATCCCGCCGGGCTACACGTATCGCGAGATCTCCTACGAGGAGAAGGCGGGCGTCGGCTACCTGAACTTCGACTTCTACAACGGCGCGATGTCGACCGAGCAGTGCCGGCGCCTGCGCGAGGCCTATCTGTACGCGCGCAACCGCCGCAGCACCAAGGTGATCGTCCTGGCCGGGGGCACCGACTTCTTCTCGAACGGAATCCACCTGAACGTGATCGAGGCGGCGGCCGATCAGGGCGAAGAGTCCTGGTACAACCTCCACGCGATCGACGACGT
>DATBYI010000552.1:0-5424 GCA_036513815.1 Solirubrobacteraceae bacterium | reverse complement strand
CCGTCCCCACCTGGCGCGGTGTCCTCGTACGGGCCGTGACAGGTGAACCAGTCTTCGTCGGTGAAGTTCGAGAAGAACGCGATCTCCATCGGGTCGGTCAGGCTCGTGCACGACTCCCAGTGCCCGGTCTCGTACTGGGTGAGGATGTTGCCGGTGTCCGCGCCCCACGGCGAGGTGTTCTGCCGGCGCGCCGTGTTGTACTCGGGCTGGAAGTTGAACGCCGTCGGGGCGCAATTCGCCATCGAGACGTTCGCGAATCCGTTCGCCGCGGAGGCTTGCATGAAGCCGGTTTGATGCGTGGTGAGGTCGTCGACGACGACCTCGAAGGCTCTCGCCCCTCGTTGGCCAGGCACGGGAGCGTCGAACATGTGAACGACGATTCGGTCGCCCGGGTTCATCAGGAGGGTTTGCGAGTTCTGTACATACGTGTTCAGGTCCGCCTCGCCCGGCCCGGCGGGTCCGGTGGGTATTCCGTCGCGCTGGATGAACGCGAAGTTCTGCGGTTCCTCGCAGTTCTGGTTACACGTCGCGAACCCGTACGTGCACTCGAGGCTGTCGATCGTGAGCGCCGAGCACCAGTGGCTGTTGTCGCAACTGATTCCGTTGACGAACGGGGCGAAGCCCGGCGGGTAGAACTGCATCTCCATGAACGCGGACCCGCCGCCCTGATATCCGTTCGCGCACGGGTTCGCCGAGATCGTGCAGGGATCGGGCGCGTTCGCGTCGCTCTCCGGGTCGCACGAGGCCTGCGGGTAGGAGTTGGGGTCGCACAACATCATCGAGTACCACGGCGCGAGCGACAGCTGGAACCAGTGAGAGACGTCGTGACCGGGGTTCGCGTCGGTCGGTGCTGCCGTCGGGTCACGCGGCAGGGTCTCGGTCCACGTCACGTCGTTCCCGGACCCCGGCTGGCGCGACAGGAACACCATGTCGGGCTCGTCGTGTCCGATGTAGGTGCCGTTGTCGTAGAAGCGGCCGCCCCACGTGTTGCTGTTGTCCTCGTTGGCAAAGCCGCGGATGTCGGTGCACGCCGCGGAGGTGTGAACGGACTGCTGGACCGGGCTGTTGCCGTTGCAGTCGAGTTCACCCTTGTTGCTCGAGAGCGTCTGCGCGCTCGCGACTCCGGGCAAGAACAACGCGACCAGCGCTGCCACAAAGACAGGCAACACCAACCGCAACGTCGCACGACGGTTGCTGAACGGCACAAACGCACTCATCCGCGCCCTCCCTGATGTAGGCCCGCCCCCCGGCCGGGCCGGGTTGTCACGATGCGACCGGCAACCTATTACGTCACGCCGCTGTTCGGCAAGTACCTAACAACATTTGCGGGCGTGGGCTTTACGGCGTGTCCGGCTCGCCCCGGTAGTGCGGAGGCTCCTGGTGCGCCGCGTCATCGATGAGCACGGCCGGGTCGGCCGTCTCCCACCAGCGCCGGCTGAAGAAGCCAGTGAAGAACGGCCACGACGCGAACATCAGCACCACACCGAGGATCAGGCCGCCGATGCCCACGAGGATCGGCGTCTGGATCCCGGCCAGCGCCTTGGAGTAGTTGTTGCCGGCTGTGTTGTAGTAGCCGTAGGCCTTGATCGCGACGTACCCCATCATCAGCCCGCCCACGACCGGGATCACGCCGGCCAGGAAGAAGTTCCGCGCGCTCTTGAAGAGGTCACGGCGGAAGTACACGGCGCAGGCGAGGCCTGTGAACCCGTAGTAGAAGCAGACCGAGAAGCCGAGCGCCGAGATGGTGTCGCCCAGCACGTCCTGGTTCGGGTTGAAGGCCAGCAGCGCCACCGTCCAGACGATCGACAGCGCGCCCATCAACACCGTAGAGACGGTCGGAGTCAAGAAGCGCGGGTGCACGCGGCCGAGCGACTGCGGGATCGCTCCCCAGCGCGCCATCGACAGCGTGGTGCGCGCGGTGGGGAGGATCGTCGTCTGGGTCGAGGCGGATGCCGAGGTCAGGACGCAGATGGTCAGAAGCTTGTACAGGGGCGAGCCGAGCACTCCGTGGCCGAGCGGACTGAGGACGTCGTTTGAATTGGCCTTGAGGAACCCGGTGCCATGGAAGGCCTGCGCCGCCGTGGTGACCACCACGTAGATCGCCAGGAGGATCAGGGTTGAGATGACCGCGGCCTTGCCCGGTCCTCGGTGGCGGTCGCGCGACTCCTCGTTGACCGCGACGCCCGAGTCCCATCCCCAGTAGATGAAGATGCCGAGCAGGATGCCGTCGATCAGGGCGCCCCAGCTCATGTTGAATGGGTTGAACCAGTCCGGCGTGGGGCGGATGGATCCGGTGGGGTGGCCCGAGTAAACCTTGATCAGCGCGACCACCGCGAACAGGAAGAGGGTGAAGATCTCCAGGCCGAGCAGGAGCGTCTGGATCCGCACCGACAGCTCGATGCCGCGGTAGCAGATCCAGGTCATCAGCACGATCCAGATGACGGCGCCGGCGATCAGGCCGAAGTTGGACGGGGTGGCGTTCCAGAGCGAGTACGTGTAGCTGCTCGCGATCGCCGCCAGCGACGCCATGACGATGATGTCGGCCAGGAAGATGGCCCAGCCGTTGATCCAGCCGATCTGCGGCCCGAACGCGCGCGTGACCCACGCGAAGGTGGTTCCGGCGTCGGGGTCGGCCAGGTTGAGGAACCGGTACCCGACCGACACGAACAGGATCGGAATGAACGACACGATCAGGACGGCCGGTGAGTGCACACCGACGCCGACCACGGCGACGATGAAGCCAAGTGTGGCGGCCAGGCTGTAGGCCGGCGCGGTCGAGGCGATCGCGATGATCAGGTTCGACGTGTAGCCGATCGCGTCGGTCTTGAGGCCCTTGGCGCCCGGAGCGGTGGGATCCGCGGGCTGGGATGACTGGGTGACGGTGGTCGTATCCAAGGTGTGAAACCTATTGGGGACCAGGAGGCTCCCAGGGGTGAGAAAGTATCGCCGGGTTTAGCCAAAACGTCCAACCCATGCACGGTACGGTGCGTTCCCGATGCCTGAACGTCTGCTCTCGGTCGCGGTGCTGGGCGCCGCGGGGACGATCGCGCCGGCGATCGTGCACGACCTCGCGCAGTCCGAGGAGGTGTCGAGCATGACGCTGCTCGACCTCGATCAGGACAAGGCCGGCGCGGTGGCGCGCGAGCACGGCGCGGGCAAGGCGACGGCCTCGGCGATCGACGCCCGCGACGTCGATGCGCTCGCGCGTGCGCTCGATCAGGCCGACGTGCTCCTCAACACGGCCTCCTACCGGATCAACCTCGAGGCGATGCGGGCCTGCCTGAAGGCCGGCTGCAACTACCTCGACCTCGGCGGGCTCTACTGGATGACCGGGCGCCAGCTCGAGATGTCGGGCGAGTTCGAGGCGGCCGGGCGGCTCGCCGTGCTCGGGATCGGTTCGAGCCCGGGCAAGACGAACCTGATGGCGGCCGAGGCGGTCCGCCGGCTGGGCGATCAGGCCGAGGGGATCGAGTCGATCGAGGTATGCGCGGCCGGACGCGACCCGGCGGCCCCGAGCGACGGCCGCCTCCGACCGCCTTATTCGATCCAGACGCTGCTCGACGAGCTGACTCTCGACCCCGTGGTGCTCCGCGATGGACGCCCCGGGCAGATCGAGCCCCTGACCGAGGGCGGCGTGGTCGATTACGGCGACCCGATCGGCCGGGTTGAGACGATCTTCACGCTGCACTCCGAGCTGGCCACGTTCGGCGAGAGCTTCGGATGTCAGGCCGCGAGCTTCCGGCTGTCGCTTGCCCCCGCCCTGCTCGAGCGGTTGCGAGCGCTCGCCGACGCCTCGCCCGAGGCGGTGGCCGAGGCGACCCGCGAGGCGGCGTCTCCGTCCAACCAGACCGTGTCGGTCCACGTCGTCAGGGTGCACGCCGTCGACGGCGAGCTGATCGAGGCCCGCGCGGTGACCCGATCGCACTTCGGCCTCGGCGGCTCAGTCGTTTCGACGGCGGCGCCGTCGGCCGCGTGCGTGCGGCTGTTCGCGCGAGGCCAGCTCACCGCCACCGGCGCCCATCCGCCCGAGCGCTGTATCGATCCCGGCCTGATGTTCGCCGAGCTCGAGCAGCGCGGCTGTACGTTCAGCTTTACGGACTGACCGCGGCTTTACGGGCTAAGGCGCCGCCGTCAGGCGCCGCCGACCATTCAATTGACCGCGCCCTCGGCCTCTTGTTCGCGCAGCCACGCCACGGTCTGGGCGATGCCCGCCCGCAGCCCGATCCGCGCCTCCCAGCCCAGCAGCCGCCGCGCCTTCTCCACCGATGGCCAGCGACGCTGCACGTCGACGGCAAAGCTCGGCAGGTGGGCGAGCTCGAACTCACCCGGATCGTTGCCGCACGCCTCCCAGATGATGCGCGCGAGCTCGGCCACGGTGAGCTCCTCGGAGGCGGAGATGTTGAAGTCCTCGTTCTCGCCGGCCGGTGAGCCCATCGCGGTAACGATGCCGTCGGCGATGTCGTCGACGTGGGTGATCGTCCGCGTCTGCTGACCCGAGCCGAAGATCTCGAGTGGGCGGCGGCCGGTGAGCGCCTTGTGGATCAGGTCGGGCACGGCGTGGGCGATCCCCGGCTCGTCGGGCTCGGGGAGCTCGCCCGGCCCGTACGCGTTGAACGGGCGGCAGATCGTGTAGCGCAGGCCGCGCTGCTCGTGCGCCGCACGCGTGTAGACCTCGCCCGCCAGCTTCGAGAACCCGTAGGCCGAGCGCGGCGCCGGGCAGCTGTCGAGGTACGCCTCGGTGGTCGGGAACTCGGTGGCGCGCTCGAACACCATCGACGAGGACACGTAGACGAAGCGCTCGACCTCGTGGTCGACCGCCGCGCCCGCCACCGCGCCGGTGAGCGCGTTGTTCACCTGAAACAGCGTGAACGGCAGCTTGTGGAAGTTCGCGATCCCGCCGACGATCGCGGCCAGGTGGATCACGTGCGAGCAGTCGTGGACCGCCGCTCCGGCCGCCCGCGGCTCGCGCAGGTCGCCGGTCCGGATCTCGCATCCCTCGCGCATCCACAGCGGCGGCTCGCGGTGGTCGGCGACCCTGACCTCCCAGCGACTGTCGGAGAGCAGGCGCCGGACGACGGCCGAGCCGATCGTCCCGGCCCCGCCCGTGACGAGCACGCGGCTCATGCGCTCGGCGAGCCGCCCGGCGTCCGGGCTGAGGCAGCCGCGGCCTGTCCGGTCCCGAGCATCGCCGCCGACTCGGAGGCGAACAGGAACACCTGGCCGGTGCCGAGCGCGTTCCACGGATCCACGAGCAGGCAGTCGCGCGAGGCCCGCCGGAGGATCCCGGCCAGCGCGTCCGGGCCCGTGAACTCCGAGTGGTTGGTGGCGACGACGACCACGTCGGCGTCCTGCACGGCCTGCTCGAACGGCTGGGTGGGGGAGAGCGCGTGCGGGTCAGACACCGCGACGTCGGCCAGTTCGCGT
>DATBYI010000551.1:0-3825 GCA_036513815.1 Solirubrobacteraceae bacterium | reverse complement strand
GTCGACGCGCCGACCGAACCGGAAGTAGTGACGGAGTTCGAACCACCCGTGAAATACGCGTACGCGCCACCGGCGAGAGCCAGGGCGCCAAGTAGTCCGAGGACGGCAATGCGCTTCTTGAACAGCTTGCGAATCATGAGGTCCTTTTTCTGCTCGAGGGAGTGGGTCAACTGACCGTCGGGCCCTGCTGTTCCAGAAGACGACTCGCTCGATGTCCCCGGTACGCCCCGTCCTGTCAGCGTCCTTACAGTTTTGTCCTTCGGCAGCAATGCAGTTCAGCCGTAGTAAATGGACGAATGTTCGACCCCAGCGGCCCCCTCCTGGGGGTGGCAGACATTGCTAAACCTCTGCTAAGTGGGGTAAACCTTCGTTCGAGGTCTTACGAAAACCTTCGTGACGCGACGCTTCCGATACGAGGTGGAAAGGTGTCGATTTCTGACTTTCGGCAGCTCCGGGACTGGTTGTCCTCGGGAACGGTGGCGCTCTGCGTGGCGCTCTTCACCGCGCTCGCGTTCAGTGGCGGCGCCGCCGCCGCGGCGAGCCCGCCGACGCTCTTGATCAATACGCCCAACGACCGGACCGGATTGCAGGTCCGGCCGACGTTCATCTCGTTCTATGAGGACGGAGAGAACGGCTTCGACTACCTGATGGGGCCCGGTCTGACGCAGGGCGAGTACCGCCAGGGCAAGGAGACGCCAATCGTCTGGAGCCGTTGGGGCGCCCGCGCCACCGGGCGCGCCACGTATTGGGTCTTCTGGTGTGGAGGGTGCCGATACCGCCGGTACGAGGTACGGCTGACGGCGTGGCGCGTGCGCAAGGGCCACTACACCCGACTCTCGATCGCACGGCCGGATGACACCGTCGTGTACGCGTTCGAGCCGACGCGGATCGCGGCGAATGGCGTCCCCGGCGGGCTGCCGGCGTATACGTGGTGCTGGGCGAAGTACCCGAAGCCTTGCGTCTCGCCGTAAACGTTCGCAATCCCGCGGGCGGGGGGGTGGTTTTCGCGGCCCCCAGGCTCTTAAGCCCGTGCCTGCAGAGGATGAGGGTGCGAAAACCGGGGACAGTCAACGGAAAAGACACCCGGACCGCGGGATCGACCGGCTAATCGCCGCCCTGGCCGATCGCCAGCACGGGGTCGTCGCCGTCTGGCAACTGGTGGCGCTGGGGCTCGGCTACGAGGCCATCCGGCACCGCGCGAACGTCGGCCGCCTTCACCGCGTCCACCAAGGGGTCTATGCCGTCGGCTACCGGAAGCTGACACGCCACGGGCACTGGATGGCAGCCGTCCTCGCGTTCGGACCGGACGCAAGGCTTTCGCACCGAAGCGCTGCCGCCCTGTGGGGCATCGGCCCGGGCTTCTGGAAGATCGAGGTCACGGTCCCGACAGCCAGACGCGCCCGCAGGGGAACCCGAACGCACCGGGCGACGCTCCACGAAGAGGACATCGCCACCCACAGCGGCATCCCGGTCACGAGCGTCGCACGCACAGTTCTCGACCTCGCCGGCGTACTGACCGAGAACGCTCTGACCCGCTTGATCGAGGACGCCGACCGCGCGGAACTCCTCGACGGACGCGCGCTCGACCGCGCCATCGGCCGCCGGCCAAAAATGGCCGGGATCGTCCGCCTCAGAAGCGTCCTGGCCGCCTACCGGGGCCCAGCCGACACGCGCTCAAAGCTCGAGCGCGACTTCCGGGCGCTGATCGCCGCCGCCGGCCTCCCGGAACCCCAATTCAACGTGCTCGTCGCCGGCCTGACCGTGGACGTGTTCTGGCCGCAGTGGAAGCTCGTCGTCGAGTTGGATGGCCGGCCCTACCACATGAGCCCACGGCCGTTCGAGACCGACCGCATCCGCGACGCGAAGCTTCAGCGGATCGACCTCAGAGTGCTACGCGTTACCGGCTGGCGACTCGACAACCAGCCACACGCCGTTCTCGACGACATCCTCGCGCTGAAGCGCTGAAGCGCTGAAGCGCTGAACCGCCGAACCGCTGAACCGCTGAATCGCTGAATCGCCGAAGGCCTGAAGCGCCGAACCGCCGACAAGAAGCCCTACGCCGCCTCGGCAGGCTCAGCCGTGGCGGAGACGGCGCCGGCCTCCGCCGCACGACCAGCGCCGGCCTCCGGCTCCTCGCCGTCGGGCGGCTTGGCCCCCTCGCGCGCCCACGGCTCGTCGAACTCGACCCGCCACTTGCCGTCCTCGCTCTGCTGCAGGGCGAGCCGCGCCCGGAAGCTCTTCCCGGAACGGCCCTTGAAGCCGGTCACGGCCTTCTCCGTGCGGCCGGTCTTGATGAGCTCCTTCGCCACCGACACCGGCAGCTGCTTGCCCGCCTTGGACTTCCAGATGACGAAGCCGCAGCCCGGATCGTCGCGGGACCAGCACGAGTAGCCCTTGCGGTTCTCGTTGATGTCGCGGCCGCACACGGGGCAAGGCCCCAGGTTCGCGCGGGGTATCCGCACGTCCTTCAAGTTGCGGTCCAGCTCGCCGACGGTCTCCGAAGTGAAGCGAACGATGTCGCCCATGAAGGCTTCGCGCGAATCCGCGCCGGTTTCGATCAGAGCCAGCCGCCGCTCCCAGTCGCCGGTCAGCCCGGGCGAGGTCAGCACGTGCTCCCCCAATAACCGGATGACGTTCAACCCCTTCTCGGTCACGACCATCGAGCGTCCGTCGCGCTCGACGTACCCGACCTGTATGAGGCGCTCGATGATGGCGGCGCGGGTGGCCGGGGTTCCGATGCCCGACTCCTTCATCGCTTCGCGAAGCTCCTCGTCGTCGACGAGCTTGCCCGCCGTCTCCATGGCCCCGAGCAGGGAGTTGTCGTTGTAGCGCGCGGGCGGCTTGGTCTCCTTCCGCTCGTCGGAGACCTCGCGGACGTCGGCCCGCTCGCCGTGGACGAGCTTCGGCAGCTGTTGCTCGCGGCCCTCGTCGTCGTCTGTCTGCTCGGCATCCGGAAGCTCGCCATAGACAGCCCGCCAGCCGGCCACCAGGAGCACCTTGCCCCGCGTGCGGAACACGTGCTCGGCGACCGTCGTCTCGACCCGTGTGTTCTCGAACACGGCGTCGGGATGGAAGATGGCGAGAAATCGCCGCACGACCAGGTCATAGATACGACGGTCGTCGTCGCTCATCTTGTCCACCGGATGGCGCTCGGCGCGGGTGGGGATGATCGCGTGGTGGTCCGTGACCTTGGCGTCGTTGATCACGCGCCCGAGCGGAAGGCTGTCGAGGCCCACGACGTATTGCGAGGCCTTCGCGTACTCGGATTGCGAACCGACCAGCTGGGCGATCGGCTTGATCTCGGGGATCATGTCGGAGGTCAAGAAGCGCGAGTTGGTGCGGGGATAGGTGAGCGCCTTGTGCTCCTCGTAGAGGCGCTGAGCCGCAGCGAGCGTCCGGCGGGCCGTGAACCCGTAGCGCCGGTTGGCGTGGCGCTGGAGCGAGGTGAGGTCGTAGAGGAGCTCCGGTCGCTCCTTGCGCTCGGATTTGTCGAGCTTGGTGATCTCGCCCGTCTGGCCGCGGACGGCCTCGACGATGGCGCGCGCCGCCTCGCCCGTCTTAACGCGAGGGTTCGCACCATCGTGGTAGCGGCCCTCGTAGATGCGAGGCTTGTCCTGCACCGGGTCGAACACGGCGTCGACCACCCAGTAGGGCTCTGGGACGAAGTCGCGGATCTCCTGCTCGCGCCGGGCCAGGATGGCCAACGTGGGCGTCTGCACACGCCCCAACGAGACCGCGCCGTCAAACGAGGAACGCAGCCGGATGGTGGCGGCGCGGGTCGCGTTCATGCCGACGATCCAGTCGGCCTCGGAGCGCGAGCGGGCG
>DATBYI010000550.1:0-4400 GCA_036513815.1 Solirubrobacteraceae bacterium | reverse complement strand
TACGCCGTCGACGTGGCGCCGTCGATGGCCGCGCACGCCCGCGAGGCGCTCGGTGATCGCGCCACCGTGCTGTGCCAAGACCTGGTCGAACTCGACCTGCCCGAGCCGGTCGACGCGATCTTCTCGAACGCGACCTTCCACTGGATCCACGACCACGACGCCCTGTTCGGTGCCCTGAACCGGACGCTGAAGCCGGCCGGCCAGCTCGTGGCCCAATGCGGGGGCCGGGGCAACATCGACGCGTTCCGGACGCTGGCCGACGCGATCGCCGACGAGGAACCCTTTGCGCCGTACTTCGCCGACTGGCAGCGGCCGTGGAACTACGCGACCGATAGCGAGACGGCCGAGCGACTCGACCGCGCCGGGTTCGTCGACGTCAGCTGCTGGCTCGAGCCCAAGTCGGTGACACCCGAGGACCCGCGGAGCTTCATCCAGACCGTGTGCCTGGTCCGCCACCTCGATCCGCTCCCCGATGAGCTGCGCGGTCCGTTTGTGGACCGCGTGCTCGAGCGCGCGGGCGACCCGCTCGTGCTCGAGTACGTGCGGCTCAACATGACCGCGCGACGGAACCCCGGCGCTTGAAAAAAGGGCCCGCCGAAGCGGGCCGAGTGGAGGGTCGCCTGCGTCACTCAGCGCGCAGTTGTGACCGGCGTGTCGCCTTGTTTCTCCGCTCGCTGAGCACACGAGCCGCGGCCATGCGATTGCGCACGCCGAGCCGCAGGAAGATCGATCGCACGTGGAACTTGACGGTGTTGAGCGTGATGAACAGGCGTTGCCCGATCTCTTCGTACGAGCATCCGTCGGCGAGCAGCGAGAGGACCTGGAGTTGGCGCTCGCTGAGAAGCTCGAGTGGATCGGCCTCCGCGGGAGATAAAGCGCGACGCCAGCCACTAGGCAGGATGGCCTGCCCATGCGCTACTTGGCCCAGACTGACGGCCATATCGGGTCCTGAGGTGTCCGTGAGGAGCAGGCCACTCAGGCGTTGGTCTAGGACGAACCTCACGAGTCCGGGCTCGGCCGTCTCGGCCACCAAGACGACGTCGATGTCTGGTGCGCGGGCCGTGAATGTCTGCACGAGCTCGACCGCTCCCTCGGTGTCCTCCCCGACGCCCACGACCGCCAAGTCCGGTTTCTCAGCCGTGATCGCTGAGACCGTGTCGTGGCCGGCGACGACACCGGCGACCGTGAAGCCGTCCATCGCCTCGATCAGTGTCGCCAGAGCTTCGGCGATCAGTCGCCGTCGATCTCCGATCACGACACGGATCGCGCCGGTGGGTGACTTCGCCACCATGGCTCTATCGGTCGGATCCGGCAGCATCCGCGTTCCACCTAACCCCACCCCGAACCAGCGGCCCCGTTGCCGGTCGGGAATCTCAAAAACGCACCAAAACCTATACAAGTTCCTAGAGGGCGTCAATCTCCCCCTGATACTCAGCTTTCAAACTACGCGCCGACCTGGTCGCGGACTCGGGGTGCAACGAAAGCCAACCGGATCGGATTGCTAGCGTGCCGGGGCCATGGCACGACACGTGATAACCCTCCCCGGCGACGGTATCGGCCCCGAGATCATCGGCTCGGCGGTCGAGGTGCTCGATGCCGTGGGCGCCGAGATCGAGTACGACGAGCGGATCTTCGGTGGCGCCTCGATCGATGCGCACGGGACGGCCCTGACCGACGAGACCCTAGACGCGTGCCGGCACGCCGATGCGGTCCTGCTCGCGGCGGTCGGCGGACCCAAGTGGGACACGACGGATCCGGCCAAGCCCCGGCCCGAGCAAGGCCTCCTCGGCTTGCGCAAGGGTCTCGGCCTGTTCGCCAACCTGCGGCCGGTGAAGCCGATCCCCGCCCTCTACGACGCCAGTCCGCTCAAGCGCGAGCTGATCGATGGCACCAACCTGACCGTCGTGCGCGAGCTGACCGGCGGAATCTACTTCGGCGAGAAGACTCGCACGGCGGACCGCGCGTCCGACGATTGCGTGTATACGCGCCATGAGATCGAGCGGATCGCCCGCGTCGGGTTCACCGCCGCGAAGTCCCGGGTCACGAGCGTCGACAAGGCCAACGTGCTCGAGACGAGCCGACTGTGGCGCGAGGTGGTGCGCGAGATCCACGCGAGCGAGTTCGCCAACATCGAGCTCGAGCACCTGCTCGTCGACAACGCCGCCATGAAGCTCGTGGCGGCGCCGCGCGACTTCGAGGTCATCCTCACCGAGAACATGTTCGGAGACATCCTGAGCGACGAGGCGGCCATGCTCACGGGGTCGATCGGGATGCTCCCGAGCGCCTCGCTCGGGGACGGCGGTCCCGGTGTGTTCGAACCCGTCCACGGCTCGGCCCCCGACATCGCGGGCACCGGCGCGGCCAACCCGCTGGCGATGATCCTGTCCGCGGCGATGATGCTGCGCCACGGATTCGGGCTGGATGCCCAGGCGGCGGCGGTAGAATCGGCCGTCGAGCGCGCGTTGGCCGAGGGGCTGCGCACGCCCGACCTGGGGGGCACGGCAAACACCGAAGAGGCCACCCAGGCAGTCCTCAAATACCTCTAAGGCGCCGCCGCCGGCGCCGCCGACAAGTTCTTAAGGAGTAGACGTGGAACAAGCGGACCTCATCTGGCACAACGGAGAGATGGTTGCCTGGGAGGACGCAAAGGTCCACGTATTGACGCACGGGCTGCACTACGGCACAGGGGTGTTCGAGGGGATCCGGGCCTACGAGACCCCCACTGGCACGGCGATCTTCCGCCACCACGACCATCTCGATCGGCTGTTCAAGTCGGCCGAGCTCTATTACATGCCGATTCCGTACACGCTCGAGGAGCTGCGCCAGGCGACCCACGAGCTGATCGCGGCCAACGAGCTGCGCGAGTGCTACATCCGACCGATCGCGTTCCGCGGGTACGGCCAGATGGGGCTCTATCCGCTCGACGCGCCGGTCGAGGTCTCGATCGCCGTGTGGCCGTGGGGCGCCTATCTCGGCGAGGACGGCAAGCTGAGCGGGATACGCGCCAAGGTCTCGAGCTGGCGGCGGATTCCGCACGACGCTCTGATCCCGCACGCCAAGGCCTCCGGCCAGTACCTGAACAGCGTGCTGGCCAAGATCGAGGCGTCCAAGGCGGGGTATCAGGAGGCGATCCTTCTTGATTCGCACGGGTTCGTGTGCGAGGGGTCGGGCGAGAACATCTACGTCGTGCGCGACGGCGTGATCCTGACGCCACCCCAGACGGCTGGGATTCTCGACGGCATCAACCGCAAGTCGATCATCCAGATCGCGCGCGACCTCGGCTACGAGGTGGTCGAGCGCAATCTCGCGCGCGCTGAGCTCTACCTCGCCGACGAGGTCTTCATGACCGGCACGGCGGCCGAGCTCGTGCCGGTGCGCGAGGTCGACGACCACGCGGTCGGCTCCGGCGAAGGGCGGGGGGGCCCAGGTCCAATCACGCGTTCGCTCCAGCGCGTCTTCGACGACGCGCTCCACGGCCGCGATCCGCGCTACGCCGAGTGGCTCGACGTCGTCGAGGTGCCCAGTGGGCACCCGGCTGGGCTAACCGGGTCCCGCGGCGATTGAGGGCCCCGGCCGGGTCCGCAGCCGGATGACTCACATCGAGCTCTACGACACCACGCTCCGCGACGGCATGCAGGGGGAGGGGATGTCGCTGTCGGCGCAGGAGAAGCTGCGGGTGGCGCACCGTCTGGACGAGCTCGGGATCGATGTGATCGAAGCGGGCTTCCTCGGCTCGAACCCCAAGGAGCTCGAGCTGTTCGGCCTGCTCGCGGACGAGTCGTTCCGCCACGCGCAGGTCGCCGCGTTCGGGATGACTCGCCGGCGCGACACCCGCGCGGACGCCGACCCGGGGCTGCGCGTGCTCGCCGACTCCGGCGCGCCCGTGTGCACGATCGTCGGCAAGACCTGGGGCCTTCACCTGGAGAAGGTGGTCAAGGTCGACCGCGAGGAGAACCTGAGGATGATCTCGGAGTCGGTCGCGTTCCTGGTCACCCAGGGCAAGCGGGTGATCTACGACGCCGAGCACTTCTTCGACGGGTTCGCCGACGACGCCGGGTACGCGATCCGCTGCGTCAAGGCCGCCACCGAGGCCGGGGCGGACACGATCACGCTGTGCGACACCAACGGCGGGACGCTGCCGCCCGACATCGCGGGCGCCGTCGGCGTCATCGTGGCCGGCCTCGAGCCGGAGGGCGTCCGGATCGGCATTCACTGCCACGACGACTCCGGCTGCGGCGTGGCCTGCACGCTGGCCGCCGTCGAGCAGGGGGCGGTCCACGTACAGGGCACGATCAACGGCTACGGCGAGCGGTGCGGCAACGCCAACCTGTGCTCGATCATCCCGACCCTCGAGCTCAAGATGGGGATGCGCTGCGTGCACGAGGGAGGGCTCGCGACGC
>DATBYI010000549.1:0-4031 GCA_036513815.1 Solirubrobacteraceae bacterium | reverse complement strand
CGCTGCTGCTGCCCGCCCGACAGCCGGAGCGCCGGATGGTCCAGGTTGTCGGCGACCTCGTCGAGCAGGCCGGCGCGGGCGAGCGCGTCGTTGACCGCGCCGCGGATCGCTGCCTTGCGGGGGCGCCGGGAGGCCTGCTCGCGCAGAACGTAGGCGACGTTGTCGAACACGCTCATGGGGAACGGGTTGGGCTGCTGGAAGACCATAGTCACCCGACGGCGGAGCAGAGTCGCCTCCATCGACGCGAGGTCGACGCCGTCGAGCGTGATCCGGCCGGAGAACGAGGCCCCCCGGGTCAGCTCGGTGAGCCGGTTGAGCGAACGCAGCAGCGTCGTCTTGCCGCAGCCGGACGGTCCGATCAGTGCCAACACCTCACCCTGTCGGATGGGGAGCGACACCGACTTGACGGCGGGCTTGTCGCCGTAGCTGACCGACAGGTTCTCGACCTGCATCCGGTCGATGGCGATCGAGGTAGGTGCCGGTCGCCTCGGAGGACCAAGGAAGGACGCGGGCGGATGGTGTCCGTTCCCGTTGGTTTCGGGCGGCGTCGGCAGCACGGGGGGCGCAGTCACGATGGGCGTGGTGATCCGCTCGTTCCCGGTGAGCCGCCTTACGGGAGGTGGCTTTCTCAGCTCCATCGGACCGCCTTGCGCGAGCGACTGACGACCAGGTCCACGCCGACGTTGAGGGCCAGCACCATGAGCATGAGTACGAACGCCGCCGCGTACGCCTTGTCGGGTTGGTTGCCGTCGCCGGTGGGCGCGTTGTAGTAGATGTAGCCGGTCAACGTGTCGCCGGTGCCGCGCAGCAGGCCGAGCACCGGCACCGAGTTTGCGCTCTGGAAGGTGAGGGTTCCCCCGAGCAGCAGCAGCACGATCGCGGTGTCGCCGATCACTCGTCCGACGCCCAGCATCGTTCCGGTGATGACCGACGGGCGCGCCGTCGGAAGGAGCACGCGCCGGATCGTGGCGACCTTGCTCTTACCGAGCGCGTAGGACGCCTCGCGCACGTGGCTCGGGATCGCCTGGAGTCCCTCGCGCACGCTGGCCACGACCATCGGTAGCCCGACCAGCGCAAGCAGCGCCGCCGCGGCGAAGAACGACTGACCCAGCACGACTCCGTTCGTGGTCTGGCTCAGGAAGCCAAGCGCGGGCAACTCGAACAGGGCCAGACCGAAGAGGGCCAGGACCACCGCGGGCTCGCCGGCCATCATCTCGATGGTCGACTCGGCCACGCGCGCCAGCGCCGTGGGCCGGCCGAACTCGCTGAGCCACACGGCGAGCGCCACGCCCACCGGCAGCGCGATCGCCATCGACATCACGGCAATGATGAACGTGCCGAGCATCGGATCGAGGAAGCCGCCGGTCTGGCTTTCGCTCGCCGCCGCTGCGGGATTGGTGACCAGCAGGCTCGGGCGCAGATAGCGAATGCCCTCGATCAGGAAGTAAATGACGATCGCGGCCGCGATTGCGCAGAACAGCAGGCCCAGGAACCAGGCCAGGCCCAGACCGATGCGGTCGGTCAGCCGGTATGAGCTACCCGTCCGTACTCGCGGTCGGACCCCGGCCGTCGGCGTCGGTGCGGTGCTCACGCGATCACCCCGTAGCGGCGCATCGGCCGCTTGGCCGCCCAACCGATGAACGACAGCATGGCCGCGGAGAACAGCAGTACGGCCGCGATCGCGTATAGCGTGTGCTTCATCGGTGGCGAGCTCCGCTCGTCGTCGAAGGCGATGATCGTCGCGGCGAGCGTCCGGAACGGCTCGAAGAAGAAGGTCGGCCCGTCGAGGGGATTGGGCGCGAAGCCGACGCCGCCCGAGACCATGAGGAGCATGATCGCTTCGCCCAGGGCGCGGGCGGTGGCCAGCACGGTGCCGGCGACGAGCACGGGGCGGACCGTCCTCACCCCGACCTTCCAGAACGTCCGCCAGCGGTTCACGCCCAGCGCGAGCGAGCCCTCGAGCCAGCCGCGCGGCACCGCGCGGAGCCCGTCGACGAACACGGCGATCATGATCGGCGAGATCATCACGGTGAGGACCACCACCGCCGGCAGCAGGCCGGCGCCGCTCAGCGAGATGATCGGGGTGACCGACGCCTTCTCGCTTTGGGTGATCAGGTGGTTGTTGATGAACGGGACCAGGACGAGCACGCCGGCCAGTCCGTAGATCACCGACGGCACGCTGGCCAGCAGCCGGACCACCGGCTCGAGGACGCGCCGCAGCCAGGGCGGGGCGAATTCCACGATGAACACCGCGATGAACAGCGAGGAGACGAACGCGATCGAGATCGCGCCGACCGTGGTCACGATCGTGCTCCAGATCAGCGGCCAGGCATGAAACGTGTAGACCGGCGTCTGCTTCAGATCCCCGGAGGTGAAGATCCGCGTGATCTGCTGGTCGATGCTGCCGCCCGGACCGAACCAGGCGAGCCCGTTGTGGGCAAAGGAGGGCCAAGCCTGGTAGGTCACGAACGCCAGCATCGCCAGCAGCACGCCGACCACCACGAACACAAGCGCGCCGAGCCAAAGCTCGGCGCGCTGGTCCTGGCTGATGCCGTGGCTCTGCTCGAGGAAGTCGTCCTCGTCCATTGCCCTGGCGGGCTCCTCGCTACTTCTTGTTGAAAGCGGCAACCGCGCCGCCGCGGTTGATGATTTGACCCGCCTGCTTGCTGGTCCGGACCCAGTCGAAGAACTTCTCGACCGCGGTGCTGGGGCGATTCGTGGGCAGGACGCCCCAGGCGTAGCGGAACAGGGGGTAGGTCTCGCTCTTGATTTCGTTCTGGCTGCAGGCGATTCCGTTGATTGAGAGCCGCTTGACCCCGCTGCCCTTGCCGGAATTCGCGAGGCCGATGTAGCCGATCGCGTTCGGGTCCTTGGAGACGTTCGTCGCGACGAGTCCGTCGGAGGTCTCCTGCGCGACGTTCGAGGACTGCGTTGCACCGCCCAGCACCGCCTGCTGGAAGAACGTGTACAGGCCAGCGCTCGAGTTACGACCGAACGGGTCGATCGTGCTGCTCAGGTTTGAGCCCCCGGGCTGGCTCCAGTTCGTGAAGACGCCCGTGAAGATGTCCTTGGTCTGGGCGATCGTCAGGTTGGAGACGCTGTTTTGCGGGTTGACCGCGATGCACAGGCCGTCGAGCCACAGCTTGAAGTATGTGGTGCCCGCGTCGCTGGGCAGCGGCGCACGGGTGTTGACGGAGAACAGACGCCGCCCCGCCTGCACGTCGGTCACGCCCGCGTTGCCGCCGTCGGGCAAGTAGTTGAAGCGGACGTTGTGGTGCAGCTTGTTGTAGGCCTTGAACAGCACGTTCAAGATCGGCTGCTCAGCGCTCGAGCCCGAGCCGAACAGCGTTGTCGCGCCGGCACTCGCCGGTAGGGCCACTACCGGGATCACCGCAGCGAGCGCTACGAGACCTCTAAGTCTTGATCTCAACCTCATTCCTTTCTCGATCTATACGCGCCCGCTCCCGGCCAAGGGGCAATTCCGACAACTTCGATCAAAATTGCGTTGATGAGCGTATCAGGACATTCTCCTGTTTTCCGATTTGATTGATGAGGTTTGGATGAGATGGGGTCGTTGGCGGCCGGCTCAGGGATGGCGGGTTGGCGTCCGACGACCGGTTTGCCGGGCGGTGGGCGGCCTCGCCGGGGGGCGGGGACCAGTTAGCCGGGCCGGGATCGCGGCGTGTGGATCACGCCGCTCCCGCGTCGTGGCCGGGGGGTGTGGTGCCCGGTCCAGAGTGAGACGCCACTGCCCCGTCGTGGCCGCGGGTGTGGCGCATCTTGCACGCAGCCGCGCGGCGCGAGCCTGCGGTTCCGACGTTCCTAGGCCAAACTGCATCCTCGGCTTGCCGCCTCGGTGGAACGTGGCTTCGGGCGCGCATGTGGCCCGGGCTGGTCACGCGGTGGCCCGGTCGTGCGATTGCAGGAGGACGCCGCCTATCCTGATAATGTCAACAAAATCAGTTGACTTACTAGGGATTGGAGGACAGGGGATGGGCGACGAGCGGCTGATCGACGAGGAGGCCTACTTC
>DATBYI010000548.1:0-4231 GCA_036513815.1 Solirubrobacteraceae bacterium | reverse complement strand
CGACCGTCTCCACGGAGAGCCTGCCTTTCCACATGGCCGGCGGACCGGGCGTCTCCGCCACCCAGCTTCAAACGACTTATGACCAGACGATGGGCGTGCTCCCGCTCTGGAAGTTCGGTGTCACTGGCACCGGCGTGGGCGTCGCGGTGATCGACACCGGCGTGGACGGTTCACTGCCTGACTTCAACGCGGCTAACGGCCAGTCGCGCGTAATCGTGAGCGCCGTCGACAACAAGAACGCCACGACGGCGACCGACGGATATGGCCACGGCACCGACGTCGCGGGCATCATCGCCGGAAACGGTGACAACCGCCCCGGCTCGGATCCGCTTCACGGTCAGTACGTCGGGGTGGCGCCAAACGCCAACCTGATCTCACTGAAGGTTTCGGACGAGAGCGGTAACGCCACCGTGCTCGACGTGATCTACGCGCTGCAGTTCGCCGTCGATCACCAGTCTCAGTACAACATCCGCGTTGTCAACCTGTCACTCGACTCGGCAACGCCCCAGTCCTACAAGACCGATCCGCTCGACGCGGCGGTCGAGGCGGCCTGGATGCATGGCATCGTCGTCGTGGTGGCGGCCGGGAACCGCGGTAACGCGTCGGATGCGGTCCAGTACTCACCCGCCAACGATCCTTTCGTGATCACGGTCGGCGGTCTGGACGAGAACGGCAGCTCGAACCCGAGCAACGACACGATCGCTTCGTGGTCTAGCCAGGGCACGACGCAGGACGGCATCCAGAAGCCTGACGTGTACGCGCCCGGGGCCCACATCGTCTCCGTGCTCGCGCCGAACAGCGTGTTCGCCAATACGAACTGCGGCTGCCTGGTCGGCAACGGGCAGTACATCCAGACCAGCGGGACGTCGATGGCCGCGCCGGCTATCGCCGGACTGGTGGCCGACCTCCTCCAGCTCCACCCCCAGTGGACGCCAGACCAGGTCAAGGGTGACTTGACGAGCTCCGCGGTGAGTGAGAACTCGTCATTCCGCGAGCCCAACGCGATCAAGGCGGCCCTTAACTGGAACCCGCCGCTGGCCAACCAGGGCGTCGCTCCGAACACCCTGCTGAAGGGTGCCACTGGCAACGTCAACTACAACCTCGCAACCTGGAGCCTCGCAACCTGGAGCCGCGCCACCGGCGAACTTCGCGCCGGCTACACCGAGCGCAGCTACGACTGCACGACTTGCGCGGCCAACGCCGGCGGAAGCGTCAACTCGAGCCTCGCGACGTGGAACCTGGCGACCTGGACCACCGTGCCCTTGGGCTGAGCTCGGAGCAGGTTCAGGGGGCCCACAGCCGGCTGGTAGGGGACCCGCAAAACAGGGGGCCGGTAGGAGCCGGTGGCGACACGGATGTTCGCCACCGGCTCCTTTTTTTGTGAGGCGCCCCCGGCAGGCGCCGCCGACCGGTCAGACCGGCCTTCACGCTTCCACGGGCAGCGCCACGCAGCGCAGACGCGACACCCGTCCCGAGCGCAGACGGTGGTTCAGCTGCTCTACGATCGCCGGGCCCATCAGGTCAAGCTCCTGCGCCCACACCGAGGCCGCGCAGGACACGGTGAGAACGCCACCACGCTCCCCAGTGGGCTGTGCCTCGAGCGCGATCGCCGCCCCCACCGTCTCGCGCCAAACCCGCTGCACCTCGGCTAGCAGCGTGTCGGGCGCGAGCTCGTCGCGAATGTGATCAAAGGCGAAGGCGGCACGCCGGGGACTGCGGCGGTATGAAGTCATTCGTACGTCCTCATTCGGCGACCATCTCGAACAGTTGCCCGCTGGATACCACGAGCTGTCTTACGTCCTCGTCGTCCGACCCGGGGACATGCTCGAGGTCGGTTGCCGTGATCACCGACTGTCCGGGGCTCGATCGCAGCAGGTCGACGAGCGCGCGGCGCCGGTCTCGGTCGAGCTCGCTCATGACGTCGTCGAGGAGCATCATCGGTGGCGCGGGCCGGTGGGCGGTGATCACCTCGCGCTCGGCCAGCAGCAATGCCAGCAACGCCAGGCGTTGCTGGCCCTGTGAGCCGTAAACGCGCAGGTCGTGGCCCTCGTGCTCGGCGAGAAGATCGTCGCGGTGAGGACCGTGTCCGGTGAAGCCGCGCTCGAGGTCGGACTCGACGCGATCGGCCAGTTCGCCGGCCAACTCGTCGGGCTCGGTGGCCCTGGACCGCGGCCGGTACCCCACCGACGGCTCGCCCTCGAGCCCGAGCGCAGTACCCAGGCGCGCGAACGGCTCGCCGATCATTTCGACCGCGGTGGCGCGATCGGCCATCAGGGCGATCCCATGCCGCGCGAGTTGGACGTCCCAGCTGCGCAGCGACTCGCGTGATCCTCGCCCCGACCGGATCCGCGCCAGCAGCGCGTTTCGCTGCGCAAGCGCCTGCCCGTAGAGACGACGGGTCGTCGTCCGCGAGGGCCACAGCGCGGCCACGAACTGGTCGAGGTGAGCCCGGCGCAGGGCCGGGGCGCCCTTGATCAGCTCGAGCCGGTCGGGGAGAAAGACGCTGACCAGCGGACGCGTCTGGACGTCGAGCAGGCGCTCGACCGTGGCGCCATCCACACGCATCGCCTTGGGCTGGCCCGGAGCGAAGCCGACCGACAGCTCGTGCACGCCGTCCTCCGCCTGTCCGGTAAGCACCGCTCTTGCAGCATTGGCCCCGAACCTGACCACCTCGCGCTCGTTGCTCGTCCGGCAAGACCGCCCCGTAGCCCCGAAGTAGAGGCCCTCCAACAGGTTCGTCTTCCCGGCGCCGTTCGGGCCCGTCACCACCGTCAGCCCCTCCCCTAACTCGATGCGGGCGTCGTGATAGCACCGGAAGTCGCGCAGGGTCAGGCTGAGTACCTGCACGGCAAGGCCACCATCCCTACACGTTCAGACGGATCGGCATGATCAGGTAGCGGAAGCGGCTGTCATCGCCCGACTCGATCAGGCCAGGCCGCAGGGGGCTGATCAGCTTCAGCACGACGTCGCCCTCCTCGATCGCCTCAAGGCCGGCGCGCAGGAACTCGGGGTTGAAGCCGATCTCGAGCGCCTCGCCCTGAAAGGACACGGGCAGCGATTCGAGCGCTTCGCCGATATCAGGGGTCTGGGCCGAGATCGTCAGCTCGCCCGGCTGGAACGACAGCCGCAGCGGCGCGTTCTTCTGCGCGAGCAGACTGATCCGCCGAACCACTTCGGTCAGCTCGCCGCTGGCCAGGCGCAGCTCGTGCTCGAACGTCTCGGGCAGGAGCTGGCGGTAGTTCGGGAATTGCCCGTCGATCAGGCGCGAAGACAGGGTCACGCCGCCCAGCTCGAACAGGATCTGGTTCTGCCGGACGCTGATCCGCAGCTGCTCCTGCTCGACGTGCCCGGCTACGCGCGCCAACTCCTGAAGCGCCCGGGCCGGCACGTTGACCTCGAATCCGGACGGTAGCGCGGTCTCGAGCGTCGTCTCCTTGACGCTCAGCCGGTAGGAGTCGGTGGCGACCATCCGAAGTTCGCGATCGGAAGCGGACACGAGGATCCCGGTCAGAACAGGCCTCGTCTCGTCGCGTGAGGCCGAGCTCGCGACCTTCAGCGCCGTCGAGACGAAGGCCTCGACAGGCAGTTCCACCGCCGAGTCGTCCTGTGGCTCGGGGAAGGGTGGAAAGTCTTCCGCCCTCAGGGTTCTGATGTGGAACGTCGCGTTGCCGGAGACAAGCTCGACGTCCTGCTGGGCCGGCCGGAGCTCGAGCGATACCTCCGGTGCCGGGAGGAGGCGCACGACGTCGAGAAGCAACCGCGCCGGGAGGACGACCACGCCCTCACGCGTGATCTCGGCCTCGACGGGAACACGCAGACCAACGTCCATGTCCGTGGCCTGGAGCTCGCAGCCTTTCGACGACGCCACCACCTGAACTCCCGAGAGCGCCTGGATGGCGCTGCGGGTCGATGCGACTCGGCTCACGGTCTGGAGTTGCCGGAGCAGAGCGTCGCGCTCCAAGGAGATCTTCACGATGAATACCTCAATAGGTGTGTAGAAGTCATAGGGGGTTGAAGGATGTTGAAAACAGCCCAATCAGCCGCACGGAGCGGGAAAGATGGCGTGTGAAGGGAACAGGCAAGTCTGTCAGCGGGGTCGGTCGTCAGCGACGCCGGCGATCTCGGCGGCCAGTTCCTCGAGTTCTTCAACAGCCTGGTGATCGTTGCCAACACGCTCCTCGACCCGCTTGCAGGCGTGGAGGACGGTGGCGTGGTTGCGTCCGCCGAAGGC
>DATBYI010000547.1:0-6861 GCA_036513815.1 Solirubrobacteraceae bacterium | reverse complement strand
GAGGACGTCGCAGCCCTCCATCTGGAGGTGGGCGCCGTTGGCGACGAAGCCCTGGAAGGTGCCGGGCCCGGCAAAGGTGCCCGTGGCGCGCCACCGGACGGCGGCTCGGCCGGCGCCGTTGCCGGCGCGATCGCCGTCACCGCCACCGCCACCGTCGCCATCACCGCCACCCTCGGCGCCGATCACGTCCAGGATCTCCCAGACCAGATCGGGAAACGCGCCGAGCAGCTCCTCCTGGAGTTCGCGCACGCCCTCGGGTGCGGTCAGCTCACGCTGGCCGACGAGCCGCTCGATGCCGCCGGGGGACCAGAAGGCGACGGCGGACTTCACATCGCGCGCGGCGAGCGCCTCGAAGTAGCGCCTGGCGACGTCTGCGCTCGACATCCGAGCGCGTGAGTCTAGGGTTCGCGGCCGGATGCCGCGTACACACACACGTGAGCTCGGTCGGGGGGAGCGCGTGATCCCCGGTCTGTGGCGACTGCGACTGCCGCTTCCGTTTCCCGGCATACCCCACTGCAACGCCTGGGCGGTGGCCGCCGACGGGGGGATCGTGCTCGTCGACACCGGGATGCACGAGCCGGGGTCGATGGATGACCTAGAGCGGGCGTTCGCCCAGGTGGGGCTCTCCGTCGACGACGTGCGTCTGGTCGTCGTGACGCACGCCCACATCGACCACTGGGGCCAGGCGGCGACGATCTGCGACCGGACCGGGTGCGAGATGTGGATGCACCCCAACCACGCGCACGGGTTCGCCGCCGCGAGCGACCGGGACATGGTGATCGCGCGGCGGGTCGAGATCGGCCGCCAGAGCGGCGTGCCCGCGGCGGCGCTCGAGCGGTATGCCGAGGGAGCGCGCGAGATGCCGTCCGGGATCGCCCGCGTAATCGAGCCCAACCGCGAGCTCGTGAACGGCGTCTCGATCGAGACGGATCTGGGCCCGTGGCGCGTGTACGAGACTCCCGGCCACGCTCCCTCCCACGTCTGCCTGTTCCAGGCCGACCGGCGGCTGCTGATCTCGGGGGACCATCTGCTCGGACGAATCTCGCTGTATTTCGACTACGGCTGGACCCCGGATCCGATCGGCGAGTTCCTCGGCTCCCTCGACTTGGTCGACGAACTCGACGCGCGGCTCGCGCTGTCGGGCCACGGGAAACCGTTCCTGGACGTACACGGCCACGTCGAGGGCAACCGCGGGCTGGTCGCCGCGCGCCTCGATGCCGCGCTCGCCGCGGTGGCCGAGCAACCGAGGACGGCGCTCGAGATCACGCCGTTCCTGCACGAACAGCCCCTGACCCAGGCTAATGCGGGTTGGTGGTTGCCCGAGACGCTCTGCTACCTGCGCCACCTCGAGCTAGCAGGGCGAGTCGACCGGGTCCGCGAGGGAGAGGTCGAGCGGTGGCTCGTCAAATTGTCGGATGCTCCGGACAAAACGTTGACATGATCGTGTCAAGGTTGATAGCGTGCCCTGGCAATGCGAATCGATCAGATCATTGCCCGCGCCGATCGGCCGGTCTTCTCGTTCGAGTTCTTCCCGCCCAAGACCGATGAAGGCGAACAGAACCTCCGCGAAGCCCTAGGGGCTTTGCCCGAGCTCGAGCCCGACTTCGTCTCGGTCACATACGGCGCCGGCGGCTCGACGCGGGGACTGACGCTCGAGCTGACCAAGTGGATCAAGCGCGACCTGGGAATCGAGGCGATGGCCCACCTCAGCTGCGTGGGCGCCACCCGCGACGAGCTCGTGGTGATCCTCGACAGCCTCGAGGCGGCTGGAGTCGAGAACGTGCTCGCGCTGCGGGGCGATCCGCCCCTAGGCGAGACCGCCTGGGAGCCGCATCCGGGTGGCCTTCGCTACTCGAGCGAGCTCGCGGCGCTGATCGATGACCGCTACGCGATGTGCATCGGCGGCGCCTGCTTCCCCGAGATCCACCCCGAGGCGACGGATCTCGCGAGCGACCTGCGCTTCCTCAAGCACAAGGTCGAGAGCGGCGCGTCCTTCCTGATCACGCAGCTGTTCTTCGACAACGAGGTGTACTTCCGCTTCGTCGAGGAGGCGCGCGCGTTCGGGATCGATGTGCCGATCATCCCCGGGATCATGCCGATCACCGACGTGGGCCAGATCAAGCGCTTCACCGACATGTGCGGGGCGTCCATCCCCGCGGCGTTGCTGGCGCAGCTCGAGGCGCGAGCGGTCTTCCCGGGCGCCGTGCGCGAACTCGGCGTGTCCTACGCCACGCTCCAGTGCGCCGAGCTGCTCGCCCGGGGCGCCCCCGGCATCCACTTCTACACGCTCAACCGCTCGCCATCGACCCGCGCGATCGTGGCCGCGCTGCGGCTGCTGCGCCCGTGGGTGACGCGAGAGGTCGTGCGAAGCACGACCGGTTAAGAGAGGCCGGAGGCCGAACGACTGGCTCAGAACCGCGGGTCTGGATGACCCGCGGAGGATCCCTCAGGACGGAGGGATGATCTCCGTCGCGTGGGCCACCTGCGGCTGGCCTCCGGACTCGTACCGGATGTCGATCTCGTCGTTTCGCTTGTAGGTCCCGATCCCCCAGAAGCCGAGGAACCAGGCTTTCACGCCGAGGCTCTGGCGGACCAGCTCGCGCTCGAACAAGAGGTCGCCCTCGGAGACCCGGTAGTCGTTGCCGAGCTCCTGGCGCACGCCGTTGACGTAGACCTCGAACGGCGATCTGACGCCCCGGGGTAGCTTGACGCGCCAGTAGGGCATCGGATCAGAGGTCGGCCGGGATCAGGGACATGACGACCATGTCGATGCGGTCTTCCCGCTTGCGCTCGTAGCCACGCAGCACCCCTTCGCGGGCGAAGCCGGCGGCCCCGGCGGCGATCATGAGGGCGGCGTTGTCGAGCTCGGAGAACATCTCGAGCCGGGCCATCTGGCAGGGCCCGAGCAGCCAGTCGCCGGCCACCCTGAGCGCGCGGCGCCCGAGGCCCTGGCCTCGGGACTGCGGGGCGAGCCAGATCAGGAGCTGCGCGCGAGCGTTGTCCCAGTCGACGTCCCTGACCCGGAGCTGGCCGCGGCACGTGTCGGCGTCCGGTTCGACAATCGTCAACGTGGCCCCCTCACCGGCGGCGCGGACCGCCGGCTCTCGCTCGGCCCGGCTGCCGAGCTCGGCTCCGCTCGGCGGGCGGTCCTCGCCCGCCGCCAGGTGCAGGTACGGATCGTCCTGGTAGGCGATGAGGATCTCGGGGATGTCGCGCTCGACGTAGTCGCGCAGGGCAACGTGTTCATCGCTGAGCGGCTCGGCGAGGCGAGGAAACGAGCTCATGTCGGACGCTGACCGTACTCTCTGGCGCCGTGGAAAGCCTCTTTTCGACCGTCGAATACATCGCTCAGGCGCCGCCGTCGGGCACCCCCGACCCAATTCCCTACCGGGTCAGGCGATCGGACCGTGCTCGCCGCGTTCGCGTCACGGTCGACGTCGCGCGGGGGGTCGAGGTCGTGCTCCCCCGCCGCGCGCCCGAGCGCGAGGCGGCCGCCGCCATCCGCGAGCTGCGGCCGTGGATCGAGCGTCGCGTCGCCGAGCTCGCGCGGGCCGAGGCCGCCGTCGCCGCGCGCGGCGAGACCGTGCCTTATCTCGGCCAGACGCTGGCGCTCCGCGCGGAGCCGGGGCGGACGCGGGTGGCGCGCCGAGGCGACGTCCTGCTGGTCCCAGAAAGGGGCGCCACGCGAGGGGCGGCGCTCGAGCGCTGGTACCGGCGGGCGGCGCGAACCGAGATCGAGCCGCGGCTCGACCGTGCCTGTGCCCTCGCCGGGAGCTCGTACTCGGGCCTGAGCATCCGGGCGCAGCGCACGCGCTGGGCGAGCTGCTCGCGCGCCGGCACGATGAGCTTCAACTGGCGGCTCCTGCTCGCCCCCGAGCCGGTGCTCGACTACGTCGTCTGGCACGAGGTGTGCCACCTCGAAGTGATGGATCACTCGCCCCGGTTCTGGCGGCTGCTCGCGGCCCGCAGTCCGGGCTACCGGGAGCAGATGCGGTGGTTGCGCAAGAACGGCGCCACGCTCGTCCTGCAGTCTTAACCAAAAACCCAGAAAAAAAGCCGGGCCGAGGACCTCGCGCGGATTATTATCCACGCCCCCTGGGCGAGGTCGAGGTCTCGGCCCGGCGCTCCCCGTTGCGATGGCCTGCCGGTCTGCGCCTCAGCAACGGGGCCCAGCCGCCGGGTCCGTAAGGACTTGTTTGCGGCTACGTTGTTAGGTAACCTACCAAGCAATAGCTAACACTGTCAAGCCGTTTGACACTCTCATCATGACCAGGGAGGGCGATACCCTCCGGAGTCCTCGTCAGGAGAAACGATGACACGGCCGAGCACGAAACCGTTCGGAGAGGCGCTCCGCGCGCTGATGGATGAACGATCTCTCACCTACCGGGGCCTGGCCGAGGCAACGCGACGGCTCGACGGCAAGGGGATCACGCACGCCCACATAAACATGCTGGCCAACGGGCACGACAAGCCGTCGATGCGCGCCATGGAGCTGATCGCCGCGGCGTGCGACATCGACCCCGACTACTTTGCCGAGTACCGCCTCGCCGCGGCGATGCGCGAGCTCGATCCGGCCGAGGTCGGACTCGAGCAGGCGCTCGAGAACCTCAACGCTCGGCTCGGTGCCCGACGAGGAGCCGGCGCCAGAGGACGCCCATCGCCGCCGCCCCAAGCACAACCTCGTCCCACGGGGTAGACAGCGGGTCCCAGGGCGGCAGCGAGAGCACAAACGCCGCCGCCCACACGAGCCACGCCATTTGCACGCCCCGCCGGGTGACCTCGGGGTAGCGCCACAGCATGCTGGCGAGCCGGTCGGTGAAGTATCCGAGCTCGTCCCGATCGCCGAGCAGCTTGGCCGCCAGCGACAGCGAGGCCAACGCGAGTACGAACGCCAGGTAGCCGAGCGGCCGCACCGCGAACCGCAGGATCGCTAAGGGTCCTCTCATCACTACCCGAGTAACGATAGCTCAGGGCTGAACTAACGCCCTACGCACGGCGACGAGGCGGTCCTCGCCTCGGCCGACGCCGAGTGGCTCGCGGCGTACCCGCCCGAGATAGGCCTCGGTCGACCCGTCCCCGTGTACGTCGATACCGGCGTGTTTGCGGGCCCAACGCCGCTCCGGGCCGGATAGCTCGATCCTGGCCACGACCTGATCCTCGGGGGCGTAGCGGCGCAGTCTGGTGGCGGCGGGGTTCTCGGTGGCGGACTGCACCAGCTCGGTCACCCGCGCGTCGAGCGCGTCGAGCGCGCGCTCCAGGTCGTCGAAGCGCTGGTGATCGACGCGCCCTTCGGCGCGGACGGTGAGGGTCCAGTTCTCGTGTCGGGTCCCCGGCGCCACCGCCGGAGCATCCCATTTACCGCTCGGTTACCGCTGGTCCATCGGAACGTAGTCGCGGCCGCGCTCGCCGGTGTAGATCTGGCGCGGGCGGGCGATCTTCTGTTCCTTGTCGTCGATCATCTCGAGCCACTGCGCGATCCAGCCGCTCGTCCGTCCGATCGCGAACAGCACCGGGAACATCTCCATCGGCATCCCGAGCGCCTCGTAAATGAGGCCGGAATAGAAGTCGACGTTCGGGTAGAGCTTGCGGTCGATGAAGTACTCGTCGTCGAGGGCGATCTTCTCGAGCTCGAGCGCGATGTCGAGCAGCGGGTTGGTGCCCGTGACCTCGAGGACCTCGTCGAGGGCCTTCTTGATGATCTTGGCCCGCGGGTCGTAGTTCTTGTAGACCCGGTGACCAAAGCCCATCAGCCGTTCCTTGCCGTCCTTGACCCCCTTGATGAAGTCGGGGATGTTGTCGGTCGTCTCGATCCGGCGCAGCATCCGCAACGCCGCCTCGTTGGCGCCACCGTGGAGCGGCCCGTAGAGCGCCGCGACCCCGGCGGCCACCGCCGAATACGGGTCGACCTCGCTCGAGCCGACGCTGCGTACGGCGCTCGTAGAGCAGTTCTGCTCGTGGTCGGCGTGGAGGATGAACAGGACGTCGAGGGCGTGCTCGAGCCGCGGATCCGGCTCGTAGCGGATCTCGGTCATCTTGTAGATCATCGAGAGGAAGTTGCCCGGGTAGGACAGCTCGTTGTCGGGATAGACATAGGGCTTGCCCTGGTTGTGGCGGAACGAGAACGCGGCCAGCGTCGGCATCTTGGCCAGGAGCCGAATGACCTGGATGTAGCGGACGTCGATGTCCCTGATCTGGCTCGCCTCGGGGTAAAAGGTCGAAAGGGCGCCGACCGAGGCCAGCAGCATTCCCATCGGGTGCGCGTCGTAGCGGAAGCCCTGCATGAACTCCTTCACGTTCTCGTGTACGAACGTGTGGATCGTGATCTGGTGCGTCCACTCGTCGAGCTGGTCGCGCGTCGGCAGCTCTCCGTGGACGAGCAGGTAGGCGACCTCGAGATAGCTCGAGCGCTCGGCGAGCTGCTCGATCGGGTACCCCCGGTACTCGAGGATCCCGTTCTCGCCGTCGATGTACGTAATCGCGGACCGGCACGAGGCGGTAGCCATGTACGCCGGGTCGTAGGTCATCAGGCCAAAGTCGTCTTCGTCCACCTTGATGCTGCGCAGCTCGGTGGCGCGGATCGTGCCGTCCTCGATCGGGATCTCGTACTGCTTCCCGGTCCGATTGTCGGTTACGGTCAGGGTCTCGTTCGACGTCGCTGCGCCTGCGCCGTCTCGTTGCTCAGTCTGCGTTGTCATGGCGCTCCTTCTCGCGCTGTTGCCGTGAGGTCCCTCGACCGGGGGGCGTGGCCGGGTACCCATCCTTGAATTTAGTACCCAGATCGCCCGGGCGAGACGATGACTACTTCGGGAACGCGCTCGTGACGACGGCCATCGCCATCGCGATCACCATTAGCAAGGCGCT
>DATBYI010000546.1:0-2459 GCA_036513815.1 Solirubrobacteraceae bacterium | reverse complement strand
TTCACCTGCCTGCTGTACGCGATCCTGTCGCTCGGGCTCAACATCGCCGCCGGGTGGGCGGGCCTGCTCGACCTCGGCTACATCGCATTCGTCGGCTTCGGCGCGTACGGATACGCGATCTTTTCTTCCTCGGCGCTCGGTTCGGGCGGCTCGGGTGGAGTCCATCTGGCGGCATTCATCTCGATCCCGATCGTGATGATCGCCGGCGGCTTCGTCGGCGTGCTGATCGGTCTGGTCGCGCTCCGGCTCGAGGGCGACTACCTCGCGATCGTGACGCTATTCGTCGGGCAGGCGTTCGTCGAGATCGTCAACAACGTCGACCCGGGAACGCTGGGCGGGGTCAACGGGATCTTTTCGATCGATCCCCTCCACGGCCTCGGCGGGAACGTCTCGACCCCACGCGGCCTGTACTTCGTGGCGTTGATCGTCATCGTCTGCTTAGCCTGGCTTCTGCACATGCTCGACACCTCCCGGACGGGGCGGGCGTGGCGCGCGCTCCGGGACGACCCGCTGGCCGCGTCGGCGATGACGATCCCGGTCAGCAAGCTGAAGGTGATGGCGTTCAGCTTCAGCGCCGCGATCGGCGCCCTCGGCGGAGCGCTGTTCGCCGCCCAGCAGTCGAGCGTGTTCCCGACGAACTTCACCGAGAGCATCCTGATCCTGATCTTCGCGTGCCTCGTACTCGGCGGGGCCGGCAGCATCGCCGGCGCGATCGCCGGCGGGATCATCGTGTGGGCGCTCGAGCAGATGCTCTCGAGCCCGACCGACGCCGGCTACTTGTTCTACGGGCTGATCCTGCTCGCGCTGTTCCTGCGGATCAAACCGCTGTGGAAGTTCTTCGCGGTCCTTGCCGCGGTCGTCGTGTTCGGCCTTGTCGCGCACGCGATCGTGGGCGCGATCTCGAGCTCGGCCACCGCCGGCCATCCCGGCAGCTCGGGTTGGATCGGATCGGCGGTCAAGAACTGGGTGATCGTCCCGAACGACGCGATCAGCTACGGGAACATCCTGTTCGTCCTCGTAATCGTTCTCGTCCTCGTGCTAATCAGGCTGCAGGGGACCGCGCGGCTGCTACTCGTGATCCCGACCGTGTACCTAGCGGCGTGCTGCTGGGAGTCGCGGCTGATCGTCAATCCGGCGATCACCACACAGATCATGCTCGGGGTGATCCTGATCGTCACGATGGCGGCGAGACCGAACGGACTGCTCGGCACGCGGCGCGTGGAAATGGTGTGAACCGGTGAGCGACACCGCACCTGCGAAGCCACCCCTGCTCGAGCTCGACAAGCTGTCGCTGTCGTTCGGCGGCCTGAAGGCCCTGACCGAGCTCGACCTCCAGGTCGCCGAGCGCGAGATCGTCAGCGTGATCGGGCCCAACGGCGCCGGCAAGACGACGATCTTCAACGTGATCACTGGCGTCTACAAGCCGAGCTCGGGTGACGTGCGCTTCGCCGGCCAGAGCATCGCCGGCAAGCGTCAGTTCGCAATCACCAACGCCGGGATCGCCCGCACCTTCCAGAGCCTGCGCCTGTTTCAGAACATGACGGTCAAGGAGAACGTCAAGGCCGCCACCTATGGCCACACGAAGGCCTCGCCCCCCGAATCGATCCTGCGCCTGCCGCGCGCGCGCCGCGAGGAGCGCGAGATCGACGCGCTGGCCGAGGAAGTGCTGTCGTTCTTCGGGGAGCGGCTGAAGGGCTACCGATGGAACCAGCCGGCCTATGTGCTCTCCTACGCCAACCGGCGCCGGCTCGAGATCGCCCGCGCGCTCGCCACCCGGCCGCGGCTGCTGCTGCTCGACGAGCCGGCCGCCGGGATGAACCCGAACGAGACGCTCGAGGTGACCGAGGTGATCGCCCGCCTACGCGACGAGCTCGGCCTGGCCATCCTCGTGATCGAGCACGACATGCACGTCGTCGAGGGCATCTCCGACCGGGTGGTGGCGCTCGACCACGGCATCAAGGTCACCGAGGGCTCGTTCGACTCCGTGGCCACCCATCCGGCCGTGGTCGAGGCGTATATGGGCCGCGACCCGGAGGCGCTCGCCGAGGCCGAGGTGCCGCCGTCAGGCGCCGCTGAGCATTCCTAGCCATGCTGCTCGAGCTCGAAAACGTCACCACCTTCTACGGGCAGATGCGGATCCTCGAGGGGATCGCGCTGTCGGTCGACGCCGGCGAGCTCGTGTGCCTGCTCGGGGGCAACGCGTCGGGCAAGTCGACGACGCTCAAGACGATCCTCGGACTGGTGCGGCCCCGCTCCGGCCGGGTCCTGCTCGAGGGCGAGGACGTCAGTCGCTGGCCGGTGGCGCAGCGGATCGCCGGTGGAATGGCGATCGTCCCCGAGAACCGACGGTTGTTTGGTCAGATGACCGTGCGCGAGAACCTCGAGCTCGGCGCGGTCCTCCAAGACGGCAGCACGTTCGACGCCGACCTGGAGCGGGTCCACACGCTGTTCCCGCGCCT
>DATBYI010000545.1:0-16034 GCA_036513815.1 Solirubrobacteraceae bacterium | reverse complement strand
AGCGCCCACGATCCCGCCACCGTGGTCGGGGCGATCGGCGAGCGGGGACTCCTCAGGCGTGCCGCCCAGGATCCGAGCGTGCTCGATACCGAGGTCGTCGAGGTGATGGAGCCGCCCTTCCCCGCGGTATCGATCGACGATCCGGTGCGCGAGGCGGTCGAGCTGCTCGTGGGCGATCAGCAGGCGCTGCTCGTGACGCGGGACGGACGCGCCGAGGGGCTCGTCACGCGGACGGATCTCCTGGAAGCATTGGCTTCGTGAGTCCGTCTGACGACGACGGTCCGCGCGACGCGTTCGCGACGCGCGACGCGTTTGCGACGCGCGACGCGTTTGCGACGCGCGCGGTCCACGCCGGGCTGACCCCCGACCCGAGCTTCGGGTCGGTCATCCCCGCGATCCATCAGACCTCGACCTACGCCCAGCCCCGCCCCGGCGAGTTCGTCGGCGACTACGACTACGCGCGCAGCGCCAACCCGACGCGCACCGCACTCGAGCGGGCGCTCGGCGAGCTCGAGGGTGGCCTCGCCGCAGCGTTCTCCTCGGGCCTGGCCGCCGAGCATGCCCTGTTCACCGCCTCCTGCCAGGCGGGCGCGCACGTGGTGCTTCCCGGCGACCTGTACGGGGGCACGTATCGACTCGTCGACAAGATCATGACCCGCTGGGGGCTGACCTACGACCTCGTCGACCAGACCGACCTCGACGCGCTCGAGCGCGCGGTGCGTGATGACACCCGGCTCATCTGGGTCGAGAGCCCGACCAACCCCAAGCTCGACGTGATCGACATCGCAGGGGTCATCACGCGGCGCCGCAACGCTCTCGTCGCGGTCGACAACACCTTCGCCACGCCGGCCAACCAGCGCCCCCTCGAGCTCGGGGCCGACTTCGTCGTGCACTCCACGACCAAGTACCTGGGCGGCCACTCCGATGTGGTCGGCGGCGCCGTCGTCAGCCGCAGCGAGGAGTGGAACGAGCGCCTGCGGTTCGTCCAGAACGCGGTCGGCGCCGTCCCGGGTCCGTTTGACTGCTTCCTGGTTCACCGCGGGCTACGCACGCTTCACCTCCGCATGGAGGCACACGCGCGCAGCGCGGCCGCGGTCGTCGATCTCCTGCGCGCGACGCCCGAGGTCAGCGACGTGCGCTGGCCCGGCTTCAGCGGGATGGTCAGCTTCCGCCACCCGGCCGCGACGGAGCTCGCCTCCCGGACCCGTCTGTTCACGCTCGCCGAGTCACTCGGGGGCGTCGAGTCGCTCATCGAGGTCCCGCAGGCCATGACCCACCAGTCGGTCGAGGACTCGCCGGCGGCCGTGCCGCCAGATCTCGTCAGGCTGAGCTGCGGCGTCGAGGACCCAGGCGACCTGGTAGCCGACCTGCGCCAGGCTTTCGCGGCGGCGTCCTGAGGACGTCAGCGGACGAGGACCCGAAACGTCCTCGTCGCCTGACTCGTCAGGCTGCCCGTGCACGACGCTCCGAGTGCCGTCAAGCGGATGGGATGGACTCCGCGCCCGAGGACGGCGGGGAGCGTAAAGGTCTCGGTTGCACCGTTCCTCCGGCCTCCAAGTCCACACATCGAGTCGCCGACCGCAGCCAATCCATGCGGCAGCTCTACGTAGCGGACCTCGAGGATCTGGCCCCGCGGTTGGCGCGCGCGTAGCCGGAGGGCGAAGTAGGAGTGGGGAGCCCCGCTGGGCCGGAATCGGCCGTAGCGAAGCGAGAGCAGGAGCGGGCGCGGAAGCGGGACGGACTGGGCGCCCCGTGCCCGCCGGGTGGCCGGATGCCCGCCCGCACCGGCCGGCAGTGCCGCGACGGTGGCGACGAGGGCGACGAGAGTGACGAGAGTGACGAGGGCGACGAGGGCGACGAGGGCGACGAGGGCGAGTCCACGAGCGCGCTGCGCCACCGAACCACCGTCCGCGCCCGCGGCCCTCACGCCGGCCATCCTAACCCCCTGCACAAGCTGTCATTTCGTCGTGCTTCTGGAGGCCGTGGCAGGTTGCGCATGCGCCACGTGCGCAACCTGCCAGTCTGCCGGCATTCCGGCTCGCTTGGCAGGTCTTGCAGGTTCGGGGGACCCATGTCTAACTCGTCACGACAGCCGCCCCTGCCGACGCGTGACGAGCTACGCATGCCACACATGCATAGCTCGTCACAGCCTCAGAAATCCCGCCCCGCTGTCGACTTACGCATGCGGAGAACCGCGCCGGCCGGGTTACACAACCGCCGCGTCGGAAGGGTGCTCGACGAGCACCGCGTCGTGGCCGAGCACCTCACCTCGCGTGATGACCACCGCGGCGAGGTCGTCGGTGCACTCGTCGGCATCGGCCTCGACGCGCTGGACGAGTTCCTGCGCGCTCAATCCCTGCTCGACGAGCGAAACCAGGTGCGCCCTCCCGAGCTGTTCGCCCCGACGGCGGGATTCGATCAGTCCGTCCGTGAACAGGCACACCCGCTCGCCCGGAGCCAGGAAGCGAGAGAACTGCGGCCACGTGTCGCCGAGCTCCAACCCCAGCGGAGTGGCCGCCTCCTCTTCGCGGTCAGGCTGGCCCGCGATGATCGGCGGCTCGTGCCCGGCCTTCGCCCAGATGAACTCACCGGTGGGGTGCTCGTAGCGGCAGATGATCACCGTGGCGAAGCCGTCGCCGAGCTCGCCGGTGAGGTAACGGTCCGCGCGCGCGAGCACCTCGGGGAACGGATGGCCCTCCCCCATCAGCGTCCGCAACGTGTAGCGGACGAGTGCGGCGTGGATCAGCGACTCGCGACCGTGCCCCGACACGTCGCCGATAATGATCCCGGTCTGCTCGGGCGAAAGGGTGAACACGTCGAAGAAATCGCCCCCGGCGGCCAGCCCCTGCGCGGGCCGATAGGCCACCGAGACCTCGAGCTCACCCAGGCTCGCCGGCACCGCCGGGAGTAGGGCTGCCTGGAGCACGCCGACGTCCGAGAGGAGCGCGGCCCGCTGGCCGGCGAGCGACCTCGCGCGCCGGCTCTGCAGGTAGGCGTTGAGCGCCATCGCGGCCGCCACGACCGCGAACGCGAGCAGCGCGATCAGAGCCGCCGTGGGCAATACCTTGACCAGCCGCTCGATCGGCCCGCTCGACTTGGTCGACGCCGCGACCGCCGATGCCGGGCGCCCGGACGGGGTCGACCCAGCGTTGCCCGTCGTCGTGGTCGCCGCACCGGCGCCGCTCGGCCCAGCGCTCGTGTGGACCCGAGCTGTCGCCGCCTTTCCCGCAGCGGTCGCCTTGGCCGGGACCGAGCTGCCCCCGCCGCCGTGACCGGACCGGCGAGCGGTGCCCTGACCGCGATGTGAAGTGGACGAGCTGCCGGACCCGGACCCACCGACGGCGGGCTGGGCGGTGGCCGCCGAAGCCGTGCCCGGAGACGCCGTCGAGGACGGAGCGGACCCATGGTCGCGGGTCAGCGTCGTCGAGGTGGGCAGAGACGGCGTGCTCACCGTGGGGGTCGTGACGGCCGGGGTGGTCAGGGTCGGGGTGGTGAGCTTCGGTGTCGTGAGAGTCGGCGTGCTCAGGGTCGGCGTGCTCACTGTCGGCGTTGTGACGGGACCGACCGTGATCGTCGGCACGGTGACCGACGGCACCGTCAGCGACGGCGTGCTGACGGTCGGGACCGACACCGTCGCCAGCTTGATCGAGGTTCCGCCTCCGAGCGCGAGCGCCACCGCGGGCACGGCCGAAAGAACGAGCGCGACGCACCCGGCGAGGATCGCCAGTCTAAAGCGCTTCATCGGCCCTGCCGCCTGTCCTATTGCTCACCGGTCCGCCTTCCCCACCCGAAACGGGCAACCCCAGGGTACACCCGCTGGGTCGTTCTCGATGCCGGTCTGGACGGATTAGCCGGCGAAGGCGATGACCGCGTCTCGGAACGCCTCGGGAGCCTCGGTCGGGATGAAGTGGCCGGAGTCCGGGACAACGGTGAGCTCCGAACCCGGGAGTGCCTCGACGATCAGCCGACCCTGCGCCGGTCCGCAGATCATGTCCTCCTCCCCCACGACGATCAGCGTCGGGCAGCGGATGTCCCGGAGCAGGGGTCGGACGTCGATGCGCTGCCACAGTCCCGACTCCCACACCTTGACCGCGGCGAGGTCGGTCTTCATGTCCCGCCGCCACTCCTCGATCAGCGCCCTGACAGCCGGGCGGTCGGGGTCCGCCGTGTAGAGCGGCAGCACCTCGGACATCATCGCGTCGACCTCGCGGTAGTCCTCGGCCGCGAGCACCCGGTCGGTCCACTCGTCCCAGACCTGGCGAGCCGATGCGTACCACGGCTGGCCGGCGTGACGGGCCAGGAACGCCTGCATCTCCGCCGCGGCCTCCTCGCCCTCGAGCTCCTCCCCCACCACGCGCGACGCCACGCAGATACACCGCGTGGCCGCCTCCGGGAAAAGGGCCGCGTAGGTCAGCGCCACGATCCCGCCGAACGAGATTCCCATGATCGTCGCCGGCCCGAGCCCAAGCGCCCGGCGCACCTCCTCGTAGAAGCGGGCGTGGCCGACGTGGTCGTACTGGGACGGGTCGCTCGGCGGTGTCGACCCGCCCGAGCCGGCCGGGTCGATCAGGTAGACGCTGAACCGGTCGGCCAGCAGCTCCGCCTCCGAGCGGAGCAGCGCCGCGCTGAAGCCCGGGCCGCCCTGGAAGTAGAACAGCGGCGGCCCCTCCCCGATGACCTCGTAGGCGGCCCGGCGGTCGGCGCCGAGCTCGACGCTCTGGCTCAAGGGCGGCATCGCGCGAACTCTATGCGACCGCGGGCCTCCGAAAGGCTCAGTCAGCCGCGGCCGGCTGCACCTCGATCACTTCGAGGTGAGGAACGTGCAGGTGCCGCGTGGTGGCCGGGACTCGGGCGCCGCGGTCTTTCCGGACGACGTAGGCGACCAGCGCAATGAAGATGACGAGCGCGATCGCGCTCACCGTCCCGTCGCCCAGGTTCAAGCCGCCGTTCGTCGGCTTGCTGAAGCCGTCGGCGAACGATGCGCCGAGTGGCCGGGTGACGATGTACGCGAACCAGAAGGCGACGATCGGGTTCATGACGCCACGCCACCAGGCGATCGCGGGGATCGTGATGATCGCGCCGAACAGCAGAACCGACGTCCAGAGACCGAGGTCGAGCTGGTAGGCAGTCAGGTCGCCGGCGGCCGTACCGAGGGCGAACGTGCCGAGGACGGCGGCCCAGTAGAAGTACTCGCGGCGGCGCGTGTCGATGCTGTGGATCGACAGGGTCCCCTCGCTCCGGTACCAGAGGATGAAGATGGCGGCCACGATCAGGGCGAAGGCCGGCGTGGTCACGCTGTAGCCGAGGCCGGTGCCATCGTGGATGGCGTCGGCGGCCATCGTCCCGAAGACCGCGACCATCATCACGGCGAACCAGTAGTAAGCCGGGTTGTAGCGCGGCTGGCGCAATTGGAGGCGGAGGGCAAGGACGAGCCCGAAAAATCCCACTGCGCCGGCGATGGGCACGCTCTGCTGACCCATGAAGTCGGACATCGCCTCGCCCATTCCGGTGGTCAGCAGCTTGAGCACCCAGAAGATCAGTGTGATCTCGGGCACCTTGACGAGAACTGGCTGCAAGCGCGCTCGGCGGCGGGACGACGTGTCGGTCATGGCTTCGCTCATCGTTTCCTGGAGTTGGCGTGAAGCGCCGGCCACGGTCCGTCTAACGCGTGGACACCGAACCGGCCTGTCTGACTCCCGCAAACAAACGGCGCGCCCGGCCTCAACTGTCCGCAAACCAGGTGAGATCTGATTAAGCATCAGATGAGATCTCTCTAACCAAACGAACGGAGCGCGAAGGCCGCGCTCCGTCAGGCAAACGCGCCGATTCCCGTGATGTCGCGGCCGACGATGAGCGACTGCATCGTCTCGGTCCCCTCGTAGGTGTGGATCGCCTCGATGTCGGCCATGTGCCGAATCACGTGGTTCTCGAGCAGGATCCCGTTGCCACCGAGCATGTCGCGCGCCTCGGCGCAGACCTGGCGGCCCTTGCGCGTGTTGTTCAGCTTGGCCAGCCCGGCGATCGTGTCGCTCAGCTGGCCTCGCTCGGCCAGGCGCCCGATCTGGAGGCAGTAGAGCTGCATCGCGGTGACCTCGGCCAGCATGTTCACGAGGCGCTGTTGGACGATCTGGAAGCTCGCGAGCGGCCGGCCGAACTGCTGGCGGCGCTTGGCGTAGGTAAGCGCCGTGTCGTAGGCGGCGACGGCGTGCCCGAGCGCGGCCCACGCGCACGTGCTCCGCGTCCCGGCCAGCACGCGCGCGGTGTCCTTGAAGCTGTTCGCACGGGTCAAGCGGTTCTCGGCCGGCACAAACACGTCGTTCAATTCGATTTGCGCCTGCCAGATCGCGCGCAGCGATCCCTTGCCCTCGATCACCTCCGCCTCATAGCCCGGGGAGCCCTTCTCGACCAGGAACCCGTTGACTCGGCCGTCGTCGTTCCGAGCCCACACGACCACTACGTCGGCCAGGCTGCCGTTCCCGATCCAGCGCTTGGCGCCGTTCAGGAGATAACCGCCGTCGACCGAGCGCGCGCTCGTGGCCAGCGACACCGAGTCCGAGCCGTGATCGGGCTCGGTCAGCGCAAACGCGCCAAATTGCTCGAGCCGCGCCATTCCGGGCAGCCAGCGCTGCTTCTGCTCCTCGGAGCCGAGCATCGCGATCGACTGCATGGCGAGACCGGCCTGGACCCCGAGGAACGTGCCGAGGCTGCCATCGCCCCGGTTCAGCTCCATGTGGACGAGCCCCGAGGCGATCGGATCGAGACCCGGGCAACCGTAGCCGTGGATGTCCTCGCCGACGACGCCGAGCTCGCCGAGCCGCCGGATCAGCGGCCACGGCATCTCCGCCCGCTCCCAATATCCGCCGATCACCGGCAACACCTCGTCGTCGACGAACACGCGCACGCTGCGCAGGACGTCGAGCTGCTGGTCAGTCAACTGCTCGCGCAGGAAGAAGTAGTCGGTGGCCAGCGAGTGGCCTAAATCATCGAACAGTTCAGGGACGGTCAGCATCGGGGGCCTCACTCGGTAGTTCTGGTTCGGCGAGCGCTGCCGCGATCGCCCGGTAGGTCTTGCGGTTGAAGATCAGTCCCACGTGGCTGCCGGTCACCTCGACGCAGTTGGCGTACGGGACGACCGCGGCCTGCCAGCGGACGACGCCGTCGCCCTTTGAGTAGATGCTCGTCAGACGGACGCGGTCCGCGGGGAAGGTGCCGGTGAAGTCGCGGCCGAACGAGCAGTCACACCGCTCGGTGAGGCAGAGAGGCGACCGCGCCCGGCCGCTGCGGACCGTCGCCCGCCGCGCCACGGCGACGGCGCCCTGGGTCGGCGTGCTCGTCGCGAGCATCCCACGCAGACCCGCACCGGCGGAAATCGCGTGCGAGACGAGCTCGGGGCGCCGGTGGCTGAGGGCGCGCGCGTAGTGCCCTCCGCGACTGTGGCCGATCACCGCCACGCGCCGCCCGCGCTTCTCATAGATCCGCTCGACCTGATGTTCGACGCGCTCGAGGGCCCGGTCCGAGCACCCGACGTTCGCGACGAAGCCACAGGTATACGGCCGGTAGCCGATTCGCGCCAGCCACGCGGCGAGCACGATCAGGGTTTGGTCGCCACCGCCGAAGCCGGGCAGCAGGATCACCGGTCGCCCATCTCCCCGCGGCACTCCGTGACCACGAAACACCGGGTCGACGAGCAGCCGGCCGAGCTCGAGCTGCCAGCGCGTCTCGCGCAGGTGCGCTCCACCCCAGCGGCCGACGGGGACGGGCGGGAGATCAGTGTGCGAGGACATAGGTCCCCGGCGCTTTGGCCTGAGCCTTGTAGGTGCGGTTGCCCAGGATCCTGGGGGCGGGCTTCAGATCACCCGAGCGCTCCGCCAGCCAGGCGTCCCAGTCCGGCCACCAGCTGCCCGGGAGCTGCGCCGCGCCGGCCAGGAACTCGTCCGGCGTCTCGGGCAGATCGTCGGCGACGCGGAAGCTCGAACGGCTGTCCGGACTCGGCGGATTGACGAGCGCCTGGATGTGACCACTCCGGGAGAGGACGAACCGACGCTGGCCACCGAACAGCTGCGCGCCCCTGTACGCGCTCTCCCACGCGACGATGTGATCGCTCGCGCCGGCGATGAAGTACGTGTCGATGTCAACGGCGCCGAGGTCGACGGGCTCGCCAAGGACCTCGAGGCTGCTCCGGTGGACGAACGAGTTGTCGAGCCCGAGGTGGATGAAGTCACGGTGAAGGCCCGCGGCCAGCCTGACCGTGTCCTGATTCCAGTACAGGACGTCGAACGCCGGCGGTGCCTTGCCGAGCAGGTAGTTGTTGACGACGTAGTTCCAGACCAGGTCGTTCGGTCGCAGCCAGGTGAACACGCCGGCGAGCGCCTGACCGTCCACATAACCCTTGCGCGCGGACTCCGCCACCGCCGCCGCTGCCAAGTCGCGGCTGGCGAGAGCCGACATCGTCCCTTCCGTGTCGTTGTCGAGGGCGCAGACCATCAGCGTCAGGCTCGCCACCTCGCCGAGTTGGCCGGTCGCGGCCAGGGTCCCGAGCAGGCCGGCGGTGATGATTCCGCCGGAGCATGCCGCCGCGAGGTGCACAGCGGGCCGGCGGGTAATCGCGGCGACCGCGTCGCGAGCCTCCGCGACCGCTGTCGCATACGTGTCGAGGTCGAAGTGCCCCTGCGCCGCCTCGGGATTGCGCCACGAGATCGCGAACACCTGCTGCCCCTGGGCGACGTAGTGCTCGATCATGCTCCTGCCCGGTGAGAGGTCGAGCACGTAGAACTTGTTGATCGTCGGCGGGACGAAGAGCAGCGGCGTCTCCCGCACTTGATCGGTCGTCGGCTCGTATTGGATGAGCTCGAACACCTCCGTGCGCAGCACCACCGATCCAGGTGTGGCGGCCAGGTTCCTGCCGACCTCGAACTTGCTCGTGTCGACCGTGGCGGGCAAGCGCGATGGAGTGTTCATGTCGTGGACGAACTGTCGCGCGCCTCTCATCAGGTTGCCGCCGCCCGTGTCGACGATCTCCTTGAGCACGGTCGGATTCGACCAGGCAAAGTTGCTCGGCGCCAGCGCGTCGAGCACGTTTCCGGCCACGAGGCGCGCCCGACGCTCGGTGCGCCAGTCGACGTCCGCGTCGGAAATGAGGCCGTCGACCGTCTCGCCGACCGCGAGATAGCTCTGGAGAAGGCGCCGGAGGATCCAGTTGCCCTCCCACGCCGGGTCGGTGAAGCGCCGGTCGCCCTTCGGCGGCGCGGTCTCCGAGCGACCCGCCGCGGCGCGCGCCAGCTCGGCCGTCAACCCTCCGGCCCGCGCGACCACGCGGCCGGGGCGCCGGACGAGGCCGAGTCCCACCTTCACCCCAGATCCGGGGGCAATGAATCGAGATGGGCCACCCGTCTGCCCGCCAGCGGCTGCGTCGGTCAGCATCACGTCAAGGCCCGCGTGCGCCGCCCGGCTGGCGCGCGCCACGCGGCCCTGCGTCGCATCGGTTCTCGCGTTCTCGGTCATCGATCTCCCTCGGGCTTGTGCGTGTGGCATAAGACTGACTCCCCGTGCGTCCGCGCGCTAGGGTGGCGCGCCCCAAGTTCTCCGAGGACGCTTGTGTGCTGCGTACAATCGCCCGCGAGGAGAGACGGCTTGGGCGTGAACACGGATCCGGCGATCGCTGCGCTTCGCGATGGGCTCGCGGCGCGCCTAGGGGAGCTGGCCGATGAGGCGACCACGAGGATCGTCACCGAGATTCCCGCCTACCGAGACGTGGACGACCAGATGCGCCGCGACATCCGCGCCCACGTCTTGGCCCATCTGCGCGCGAGCCTCGACACTCTCACCTCCGGCCGTGAGGTGACGCGCGAGGACCTGCTGTTCGTGCGCCCGCACGCCGCGCGCCGTGCGCGCCGGATATCCGTGACCGATTTCATCCGGGCGTTCTACGTCGGCGAGCGCGTCCTGTGGGACGCGGCGCTCGTTCACGCTTCCGACGAGGAGCTCCGCCGAGCGGCGCTCGCCTTCGCCTCGCATCTGCCCCGCTATTTCGAGGTGGCGACGACGCATGCCGCCGAGGTGTACCTCGAGGCGCAGGAGGAGCTGGCGGCGACCGGTGAGCGGATCCGCCGTGACCTGCTCGAGGATCTGCTCGCCGGACGCGTCCCCGAGGACGGACCACGTCTCGACGCGGCCCGGGCCGCGGGCCTTGATGAGAGCTCCTCGTTCGTAGTGATCTCCGCGGCTCCCGAGTCCCGCCCTGACGACGAGCAGCTGTTGCGCGGCGGTGCCGCGGCCCTCGCCCGCGCCGCCGGAGGACGGACGCTCCCGCTCGCGGTCGTGCGTCACGATGAGATCGTCGTCGTCGTGGCCGGCGGCGCGTCCCCGGCGCCGCCGTCGCCCGCACCACGTCTCGTCGACGCGCAGCGCCGGCTGACCGACGGTGGCCTGCCGCTCGTGGTGGCGGTCAGCACCGCGGTCCCGAGTCTCGCGCAGGTCGGCGAGGCCTACCGCGAGGCGAGGACTCTCCGGCTCGCACGCGGGTGGAAACCCGGCGTCGTGGCGCTCTCCGATCTGAGCGCCTTCGAATACCTCACCCTCCGCCCTGATCCGACCGCGAGCCGCCTGATCGCTCCGGCCATTCACGAGTTCGTGGCCCAGGACGCCGACGAAGGCGGCCCGCTCATCGCCACGCTGCGTGAGTACGTCGCTTCCGACCTGAACGCCCGCCGGGCCGCCGACAGCCTCCACATCCACGTGAATACCGCCCACTATCGCCTGGGCAGAATCGCCGAGCGGACCGGACGGGATCTGCGCAAGGTAGGCGACCTGCTGGAGATCCTGATCGCCGCGCGGCTCGCCGACGCCGCGGCGAACGGGCAGCCGACGCGCTAGCGCCGCTCCGTAGCGCCCCGGCCCGCGGGCGCCTGGCAAAGGCGATTGAAACTGTCGGCGGCGCCTGACGGCGGCGCCGGGCAAAAGGCGATTGAAACTGTCGGCGGCGCCTGACGGCGGCGCCTTAGTTGGTCGCAGCCCACAACCGCGCGGCCGCGAATTCGTAGCCGGCCCCATGTTCGTGGCGAGGTCGCTGCGCGACTCTGTGCGCACCCGCCACGAGAAAGGACCGTCGGATGAACGAGAACCTCGCAGACAACCTGATCCGCACCACCCAGGACCACGCCACCCGTCCGGCGCTCCGGCTTGGCGAGGATGAGCTGCTGACCTACGCCGACCTCGACGACGCCACCGCGCGGGTCGCCGGATTGCTGCGCGAGCACGGCGTCGAGCCCGGCCATCGGGTCGGGATCATGCTTCCGAACGTCCCCGAGTTCGCGATCGCCTATTACGGGGTGCTGCGGGCCGGCGGCGTCGTCGTGCCGATGAACGTGCTGCTGAAGCGGCGCGAGGTCGCGTTCTATCTCGGCGATCCGGAGGCGAAGCTCGTCTTTGCCTGGCACGAGTTTGCCGACGCCGCTGAGCAGGGCGCCTCCGAGGTGGGAGCGGAGTGTGTCGTCGTGGAACCGGATTCGTTCCGCCGGCTGCTCGAGTCGACCGATCCCGTCAGCTCGGTGGTCGAGCGGGCCGCCGAGGACACCGCGGTGATCCTCTACACCTCGGGCACGACCGGTAAGCCGAAGGGCGCGGAGCTCACGCACTCGAACCTGGCGATCAACGCCGACGTGATGAAGCAGGTGTTCTCGATCGCCCCTGAGGACGTCATCCTCGGCGCCCTCCCCCTCTTCCACGCCTTCGGGCAGACGTGCGCGCTGAATACGTCGGTGAGCGCGGGGGCTGAGCTCGTCCTGCTCGCGCGCTTCGACGCCGGCCGCGCCCTTCAGACGATGGAGCGTTACGCCGTGAGCGTGCTCGAGGGCGTGCCGACGATGTATTCGGCGCTGCTGCACCACCCCGAGCGTGAGCAGTTCGACGTGAGCGCGCTCCGACTGTGCGTCTCGGGCGGAGCCGCTCTTCCCGTCGAGGTGCTGCGAGCGTTCGAGGAGGCGTTCGGATGCGTGATTCTCGAGGGCTACGGCCTGTCGGAAACCTCGCCGGTGGCTTCGTTCAATCACCCGGGTCGCGAGCGTAAGCCAGGCTCGATCGGGACTCCGATCGAGGGCGTCGAGATGAAGCTCGTCGACCTTCACCGCCGCGACAGCGAGTCCGGAGAGCCCGGGGAGATCGCCATCCGCGGTCACAACGTCATGAAGGGCTACTGGAACCGTCCCGAGGCCACTGCGGAGGCGATCGACGCCGACGGGTGGTTCTACTCGGGTGACATCGCGCGCGTCGACGACGAGGGGTTCTTCTTCATCGTCGATCGCAAGAAGGAGCTCATCATCCGCGGCGGCTACAACGTCTACCCGCGCGAGATCGAGGAAGTCCTCTACGAGCACCCAGCGGTCCGCGAGGCGGCCGTGATCGGCATCCCCCATCCCGACCTTGGCGAGGAGGTGGGTGCCGCGGTCGCACTCAAGGCAGATCAGCGGGTGACCGAGGCCGAGTTGCGCGATTACGTCAAGAGCAACGTCGCCGCCTACAAGTATCCGCGGCACGTCTGGTTCGTGGACGAGCTGCCGAAGGGCCCGACCGGAAAGATCCTCAAGCGCGAGATCAAGCCCCCCGCCGTCGTCTGAAAACAATCCGACAGAGGTAAGGAGAAGTCACATGTCACATCGGCTTAAACACAGTGTTCCCCTCGCCGTCAGTATCGGCGTGATCGCCTTTCTCTGGTCGGAGTTCACCCTGAACTTCAACCTGCACTGGTTCACGGTCGCGGACAGCGTGTTCGGAAAGTTCGGACTGCCAGAGAAGTTCCAGCTGGTGTTGCCGGCGACGTTCGTCACGTGGGGGCTTTACATGATGCTCGGCGGCGACCGAGCCGCCCTGCGCAAGACGCTCATCTCCGCCACTACGGGGACCGTCGGCGCGATCCTGATCATGACGCTCGGGCCGGCGCTGGCCGGACTCCCCAGCCTATGGGGGATCTCGCTGGCCATCGCCATCGTCGGCGGCGGCTTGGTCATCCTGTCCGCGCTCCGCGAGGACGGCTCGCTCGCGGCCGCGCCGGCGTTCGTATGCGCCGCGGCGGTGCTGTTCTGGTGGTTCGCCACCGGCCTGGACAACTACGTTCCCGGAGCGGCCGGACCGCACACGGTGGCCGCGCTCGGCCTGGCCCTGACGAAACACCCGCTGGCGGCCGGGACCGGCGCGCTGGGCGGGCTGCTGTCGACCCCGTGGGCCTGGGTGGCACTGAGCACGTGGGTGTCGCTCCTGTGCGGACCTCTGCTGGGTGCGCTCTCACGCGCCCTGGCGGCCGCTCCCGGACGGGTCTCCCCGTCCGCGGCGAGTCAGGTGACGACCGCCTGAGCGCGGACACGCACGATTCCGACGGCGCGTCGCGGAATGGCCGCGGCGCGCCGCCAGGAAGGATTTGCCCCCACCTGGTGTCTTCAGAAGTGACCCGCCAATACCGGAGGGTCCGGAGAAACTTCAAACGTGGGAGCAACAATGACCACACTGACAACAGCGCGGTGGCGCGTGGCGGGGATCGCCGCGACGGCAGTTTGCGCACTCGTACTCGCCGCATGCGGGAGCGCCAGCAGCTCGAGCTCGAACACGAGCTCGGCAACCGCTGCGCCCGCCGCGGCCAGCTCAACCGCTTCGGCGTCGACGACCGCCTCGACGGCCACCGCGACCACCGGTGTCACGATCAGCACCGCCAAGGCACACGGTCAGACTTACCTGACCGGGCCCTCGGGCCGTGCCATCTACCTGTGGGTCGCGGACACCGGCGACAAGTCCAACTGCTCGGGCGCCTGCGCCCAGGCGTGGCCCCCGGTGACGACAAAGGGCAAGGCCGTGGCCGGACCGGGCGTCAACGCGGCCGATCTCGGGACGACGACGCGGTCCGACGGCACCGAAGAGGTGACCTACAAGGGCCACCCGCTGTACTACTTCGTCGCGGATAAGACCGCGGGCAGCACCTCGGGCGAGGGAAGCGACAGCTTCGGCGCCAAGTGGTGGCTGGTCGCGCCGGCCGGCACCGCGATCACCACGGGATCCTCGAGCGCGACGTCGGGCTCGTCCGGCAGCTCGACGAGCTCCTCTTCGGGTGGCTGGGCCTAGCGCCCCGCCCCTCGCGGTACTGACCGCGTCCAGGGGTCGGGTGGCGCGTCACGAAGACGCGCCACCCCTCCACCCCTGGGCGTTCACGGCGTTCGCCGTAGCGTCGTTCGGTGGCCCACTGGCGCTGGCCGCCAGTGCCGCCCCGGGCCTCGCCGCCGACGCCGGCTCCTCGAGCGGGCTCGCCATGGTCGCGGGGGCAGTGGCGTTCCTCGTGCCGCTCGCCATCTGGCTCCGGTACTCGCGTGAGATCACGGGCTCGGGAGGGCTCTACGCCTTCGTCGAGGCGGCCGCCGGCCCTCGCGTGGCGCTGGTGCAGGCCGCGATCTGGACGTTCAGCTACCTGCTCTACGTCGTTTACACCACGGTGCAGATCGTTTACGACCTGCTCCCGAGCGTGATCCCGGGCGTGACCGGCTACCAGACGGTTCTCGCGCTGGGTATCCCGGTGGCGCTCGTGGCGGTGATGCTCGCAGGCCGCGCCGCCGCCTTCCTCGTGCTCGGTGTGATGGCGGCCGGGCAGCTCGCACTGGCCGGAATCCTGGACGGCGTCACGCTCGCCCACGTCTCGACGCCGATCTCGAGCTTCGGCGCCGGCGCAGGCACGGGAGCGGTCGCCAAGGCCGGCGCCCAGACCTCGCTCCTCTACGTGTGTGGCAGCCTGCCGCTCTTCCTCGGTGGCGAGCTCGCGACGCCGACGCGCACGATCCGCCGCGGCCTGCTCGCCGCCTTCGGGGTGACCGCCCTCGTGATCGTGCTCGCGGTGGCGCCGCTGGCCTCGATGCCCGGACTGCTGCGGACCGAGGTGCCCGGCGTGGCCGTCGCCGAGCAGTTCGCCGGCGCCAGCCTGGCCAGGGCGATCGGCATCGGCGTGGCGGTGAGCACCGCGGGCGTGATCCTGTGCGAGTACGTGGCGCTGACGCGCCTCATCCACGCGGTCGGGCGGTGGCGGATCCGGCCAATCGCGGCGGGCATCGGCGTGGTGGCGCTGGTGGCGGCGCCGCTCAGTCTGATCGACCCGGACGGCTTTTACGACACCCTGCTCAAGCCGTCGCTGGTCGCGCTGTGGCTGAGCCAGCTGATCGTGTTCGCGGTCTATCCGCTGTTCGCCTTCAAGCGCCGGCACCGGATGGTCCCGGCGCTCGCGCTGGCCGCGGGGGCGAGCGCGTTCGCCATCTACGGCCTCGTGATCACCCTGCAGCAGGCCTCGAGCTAAGCGCGCTCTTGGCATATGACTCGCGCTATACGCGAGTTATATGCCAAACGGTCGTGAAGTAGGCTCCGGCGCACCCGTGAGCGAGCTGAACGCACAGTGGCGCCTGGCCGCGAGGCCGGTCGGCCTCCCCAAGCCGTCGGACTGGGAGTACGTCGAGGCTCCGGCGCCCGAGCCCGAGGACGGGCAGTTCCGGGTCGAGCTCCATTACCTCTCGCTCGATCCGGCCATGCGTGGCTGGATGAACGAGGCCCGCTCGTACGTCCCGCCGGTCGGGATCGGCGAGGTCATGCGCGCCGGCGGGGTCGGGCGCGTCACCGACTCGCGTCATCCCGACTACCGCACCGGCGAGTTCGTCTCGGGGATGTTCGGAGTCCAGCGCTACGCCCTCGCGGACGGACGCGGGGTAAACCGAGTCGACACGTCGCTGGCCCCGGCGCCGGTCCACCTCGGCGTCCTCGGCATGACCGGGCTCACCGCGTACTTCGGCCTGCTCGACGTCGGGCGGCCGGAGCCGGGGCAGACCGTCGTCGTGTCGGGCGCCGCGGGCGCGGTGGGGAACGTCGCCGGGCAGATCGCTCGGATCAAGGGGTGCCGGGTCATCGGGATCGCCGGCGGACCCGAGAAGTGCGCCTGGCTCACCGAGGAGCTCGGCTTCGACGCCGCGATCGACTACAAGGACGGCGAGGTGCGCGCGGAGCTCCGCCGGCACGCGCCAGAC